>JAJQGR010000198.1 GCA_021200345.1 Lachnospiraceae bacterium
GGTACATTACAATCGGCAGCGTGACATGTCGAAACACCTGCCGTTCATTGGCTCCATCCACTTTTGCCGCGTCCAGCACCTCGGTATCAATACTGGTCATAATGCCCGACATCAACGCCATAAAGTATGGAAAGCCAAGCCAGAAATTTACGACAAAAATAACTACTTTAGCAAATATAGGGTCCGACAGCCAGGGAATGTTTGCACTGATAATGCCCTGATTACGAAGAAATGTGTTAATTGCGCCAAATTGTCCATTAAACATATTCCTGAACACCAGTAATGAAATCATACCCGGAATTGCCCAGGGCAAAATATACAGTGTTCGCCAGAATTTTTTTAATCTTACCCGCTTACTTTCTATCAGGCATGCTACCAAAAGTCCCCCGAAGAAGCAGCTGAAAGTAGATCCAACAGCCCATACCACCGTCCATGCAGCTACTCCAAGAAGTGTACTGTTCCATGTAGGCATATTAACCAACATGGCAAAGTTTTTGAACCCCACCCAATCCACCAAATTCTTCGGAGGCAGATGATCCGGAGAAGAATAATTGGTAAAGGCGATCAAAAAGCTGAAAATAATAGGGATTACCACAAACAGTCCCACCAGGATTATGGCCGGCGTCAACACAAGATATGGAAAGGAACTGTCTTTCATGTGCTTTCCCCAGGTTTTCCCTGTATATACCAGCCTTCCCTCAGCAATTCTCTTTCCCTGGGAATATGCATCTCTTATATTGAAAACATAAATAAACAGAAACAGGGCCGCTACAAACACAAACAGCAGGCCGAACAACATCAACAGAATGGAATTATCTCCCTGCGTTACCTTGGATCCATTTACAACCATCGCCGTATCGCCAAGTGTGATCAGTCCATTTATATTTTCAAGAATTGTTGGTAATAAAATGAGAAAGACAATCTGCGCCAAAAAGAACAGGGCGCCTTTCGCATACTGGCGGTTCATCCATTGTCCGCTTCCCCAAATAAATGCTGATGCTACCGCCGCTGGAGCTGCGTGGTTTTTCTGATTTTTTTCCATCACCTGTTCCTTTCCCGTGGGACTACTGTGCATTTAAACAGCAGTCCCACAATCTTTCTTTCGTTGAAATCTCAGATTACTCATCAGTCAGCAGGGAAGCGTAAAACTCCTCCTGCGCACTGGCAAGAGCTTCTTCCGCTGTCGATAATCCATCCCACACAGCTACAAAGGCTTTCTGGTATGGCGTCCATACACTGGCCATTTCCGGAATATACGGCATCGGCAGGGAATACTCAGCCTGCGCTGCAACTCCCTGTAAATTTACATCATTTACCACGAACTCATAGGTCTGTCCAATGATGCTGGCCGGAAGCTCCACCTTGGTATCGTAAAGTAATGTAATAGCTTCCTCATCTGTCAAAAACTTCGCAAGCAGCATGGCGGCGTTTGGATACTGGGTATAAGCGCTGACACATACTGTATCCACTGTGGAAAGAGTAATGGGATGCTCCCCGTTTGGCAAAAGCGGAAGAGTCGTCACTCCAAAATTAACTCCGGCTTCCGTAAACTCTGAAATGGACCATGGCCCCGTAATAACATAAGGTGCCTCCCCTGCGGAAAACATGGTATTCATGGCATCCCAGGTAGCATCCGTAGACGTGACAGGATAAATCTCACTGAGTGTACTGAAAAATTCCATTCCCTCAATGGCTTCCTCTGTATCCCAACCCAGCTGATCCGGGTCATCATGATTCTCTCCAAACATTTCATAGCCATAACCGCCAAGGAAGCCATGGGCATAATATGGTTCTGTTGCCTGCCACAGTATCGCAAATTTGTTCTGAGACGGATCATTATAGCTTAAAGCAAACTCTCTCATTTCGTCCCATGTGGTTACAGGTTCATCCACAAGATCCTTGTTATAGAATAAAGCAATTGTCTTAATGGAAAGCGGGAAAGCATATACCTTACCATCGTAAGTAACCGCTTCTACCGCATTTTCCATAAAATTCTCCTGGATATAATCCGTATAAGCGTCAATTTCCAAAATCAGTCCGGACTGAGCGCTGACTGCCACCCCGTCATGCGCCTGCACAAAAACATCCGCCGCTGTTCCGGTAGGTCCTTCCAGTTCCAGCTTCTGTCTGGCATCCGTAGTTCCCACGTTCTCAACAGTCAGGGGAATGTCCGGATACTTAGCGCTCCATAATTCAACAATCTGTTCATTATAATCGTCGTTGTCCATCCAGAGAATCAAACTCGCCCCTTCTTCCGGAATTACATCATCGCTCTCCATACTGGCAGTCTCACTTTCTTCCGATGTGCTTTCAGCAGTTTCACTTCCGGAAGAAACATTCTCTGAAGCTGCACTACTGGAAGAGCTTTCACTGGTATTGCCTGAACAGGCAACTAACCCCAGCATCATTGCCGCTGCCATAAAGGCCGCCAAAGCTTTCTTCTTCATTCTTCCATACCTCCATTTTTTCATTCAACACATTTTTTGCTTCAAAAGTTAAACGGTTAACATTTTAAAAAAATGATTCCATCAGGACAGCTCTGCCGTAAGGCTCAAGCCTGATCTTCATTCCCTCCTCCCCGCACTGGTATTCCTGTCCTGTCAGGTAATCTTTTATTTTTTCTGTTTTCCGGTCCGTCTGTAAATACCGGGTTACAGCCTTTTCAGAATTGTTAATCACCACGTAAATTTTCCTGTTCCGGCTTTGCCGAATATAGGCGATGGTATTTGCATCTGCTGGAAGCGTCTCAAAATCCCCCAGGAAGACCTCCTGATTTTCCCTGCGAAGCGCGATCAGCTTCCTGTAAAAATCATGGATCTCATTTCCCGCTTTTTCCCATTCCATTGGCTTGCGGTACTCCTCCTCGCTCCATCCGTCCATTCCCAGCTCATCACCGTAATAAATCATTGGGACGCCCACATGAGTCAACAGGTACAGAGCGCAATTCATGAATTTTTGTTTATCTTCCCCTGCATACGACATCAGCCTCGGCACATCATGGCTTCCCATCAGATTCAGCTGGGCGTATTGAATCTGGCCTTTATACCGCGTCAGCAGATACTGTACCCTGTCGCAGAACTGCTGCGGAGTCAGGGTTCCTTTCGCGAAAAAATCCACCAGGGCAAAATAAAGATTGTAGTTCATCACAGAATCAAACTGCTCTCCCTGCAGAAATGCCCTTGCGTCATCCCAGATCTCCCCGATCAGATAAGCGTCCGTCTTACATTCCCTGATTTCCCTGCGAAATCTGCGCCAGAAATCCAGATTCACCTCGTTGGCCACATCCAGCCGCCAGCCGTCAATATCGCATTCCTCGATCCAGTACTTTCCGACTGATACCAGATAGTCAGCCACCGCCTTATTCCCCGTATTCAGCTTCGGCATGGTCCACACATAGCCAAAGCACTCATAGCTGGGAACAGGTTCCTTTTTCAGCGGATATTCATAGATATAAAACCAGTCCCAGTATTTCGACTCTTTTCCTTTCTGCTCCACATCCCGGAAGGCAAAGAAATCAGGGCTGCAATGGTTAAACACACCGTCCAGTATCACACGCATGTCTCTCTTGTGGCATTGCTCCACCAGCTCTCTTAAATCTTCTTTGGTGCCCCATTTGGCGTCAATTTTAAAATAATCAATGGTATCATATCCATGCCAGGAATTGGATTCAAAAACCGGCGTCGTGTAAATCAGATTTACGCCCAGCTCCTGTAAATAGTCCAGATTCTGTGTAATTCCTTTCAGGGTACCGCCATTTTTGTTTCTTGACACACACCCGTCCTGATTTGCTTTCTCATAAGGACGCGGCGTTATTTCATGATCGCCGTTGGCGAAACTGTCCGGATAAATCTGATAAGCCACAGCCCCATACACCCATTTGGGAACATCAGGGATATCCTCTTTCCTGATATAGTGGAAATTGTAAAATAACTGCCTGTTTTCCGGCGCAACCGCAGCAAATTCATCATTGAAATAAACAACCTGTTCTTCCGCTGATTTTATTTCAAAATAATAACATAACCGGGTAATCGGCCAGCTGCGCAGATCCGCCTCATAATAATCAAACAGTCCGTCACTGTACTTTTTCTTCATGACAGTGCGCGTAACCGGCAGGGGATTTTCCGCCCCCATCCTGTCGCCCCAGCAGACAGTGACAGCTTCCAGATTGTCTTTTCCCGACCGAAGCCTTACAATCACTTCCTTCTCGCTTTTTGCAAAGCAGTATTCGGAATATGGCCGGTGTAAAATGGCTGTTCTGTTGATCCTGCTTTTCTCCAAGTGTTTTCCTCCCTCTAAATGGATCTGACTGAATCCCTTTCTTTAATAGAAACCGGCAAAACTACATTGGCGGGAGGCTTTTGGACCCCCTCAGCTTCTGAGCAAAGCACTTCCACCGCCCGGATTCCTTTCTGAAAGGCACTCTGATCTACTGATGTCAGGCGAGGATATGTAAGATCGCAGGATGAGATATTATCAAACCCTATCACGGACAAATCCTCCGGAATGGTTCTGCCCGCTTCACGATAGGCTGCCATAATACCGAAAGCAATGGTGTCGGAAGCCGCAAAAACCGCAGTAATCGGAATTTTGCTCTTTAACATCTGTCTCCCGGTTTCCAGTCCGCCCTCGTAATTCAGTGCGCTCTTATATACCAGCTGTTCACGGAACAGGCCATGCCCGCTCATTTCTTTCTCATATCCCAGATAGCGCCGTCTGATACATCCATCAAACTGAATCTGTGAACCGGCAAAAGCAATATTGCGATGTCCTTTCTTCATCAGATAGGAAACGGCCATCTGACCGCCTTTCTCATCCTCCACCCGGATGGTAGCGTAATTACATTCCACATACGCGTCCAGCAGCACCAGACGGGTTCCCAGCTCCCTGCTGTCATTGGCAATCGCTTCCGGTGTATTGCCGATAAACACCGCTCCTTCCAGCTGCCGCCGCATAATCCATTCCCGGCAGCTTTCCTCCGGGCGCAGTCCACGGATGACAATGTCATACTTCATCTCCGTTGCCTTTTTCTCCATGCCGCTTAAAAATTCCGCGTAATATGGATTCTTTTCCAGCGGAAGTCCAGGCTCCCCATCCTCCTCAATAATCGGAAGAAGCAATCCAATCAGTCCCGACTTTTTTCTGGAAAGTCCTCTGGCAACCATGTTGGGCTGATAATCCAGTTCCCTGGCGACTTCAAAAATCATCTGTCTGGTTTCCTCAGAAACCTTGTCTATTCCGTTATAGGCATTGGAGACAGTCGCGATAGAAACCCCCGCGGCTTTCGCAACATCCCGTATCGTGCTTCTTTTTTCCATATCCTGCATCCTATGTTAACCGTTTAACTTTAAATATAATCTACCACTTTAGGGAAGCTTTGTAAATACCAAATATAAAAAACCGGCATTATTCATAATCAAAATCAATTATTTTTGTCTATTATGATTGCTCCTTATTCCACCGGTATGCCTCCATCACCGGCAGAAGCTTATGCTCAAAGTCAAAAAGCGTGGTGTTGGACACCAGATTGACATCCACCTGATCATCCGTCTCCTTCAGCGCCCAGCCAATCCCGGGCTGCTCCACCATCACCGGATCCCAGTACAGATCCCCCAGGCAGCCGTGTCCTGTTCCAAGCCCCACAGTCTTTAAGCCGTTAAACAAATCCTCCATGAAGTGCTTCTGCCCCAAAGGCGTACTCCCATAGAAATCCCCGTCATTGGGATAGGGACCGTTATGCTCCAATTGTCCCGGATATCCGTCGGGCCGCACCGGGCTGAAATTGTAACCGGTTTCCATGATCATGATGTCCTTGTGATAGCGCTCAATCATTTTATTGCAGAATTCCACCACCGTGTCTACATCCTTATGGAACCAGAACGGGTAGTAGGAGGGACCGATGATGTCATAGGGGACGCTGTATTTTTCACAGTTATCAAAGAAATTATGGTATTTATCATATTGTCCCGCATTGTCCAGATGCATAATGACACGGCTGTCAGGGCAGACGTCCGTCACCGCCCTGCTGCCGGCGCTCAGAAGCCTGGCCAGATTTTCCCACTTTGTATAATGACCGTAGGGGTAAAGGATACCTCCCTGAATCTCATTGCCGATGGAAACAAATCTGGGCACCGTTCCCTGGGCTTTCATGGCCTTCATCACGTCACAGGTATACTGATATACCAGCTCGCACAGTCGGTCAAGACTCTGCGCCTCATCCAGTCCGGCCAGCTCCATTTGCCACCGCGCCGGAGGATTCTGCACATCCACGTTGGTCCAGTAATCGCTGTAGTGAATGGTCAGCTCCAGCTCCATGCCAAGAGCCGCCGCCCGTTTTGCCAGTCCCAGCATATCCGGCAGTGTCATATATCCTTCTTTGCAATAATAGGAGCCGTTCCCCCGGCCCTTACCGGGATTGTCATAAACACGAAGTCTGGCAATATTCCAGCCGTTGGCTGCCAAAAGCTTTACCGCGTCTGTCTCTTTGCCGTCCGCGTTGTAAAAGACAGCTCCCTCCGCCTCCAGCCAGGAAAGCTCCGAAATGTCTCCACCCTTAAAAAAACGGTACGGAGCGGACTGATCCGCCTCCCTGAAAAGCTGCAGATGCTGAATTCCCATACTGTCCGGCTCACAGCTTTTGATGTGAAGTCCCACCCGGGCTTTGCCGTCGCTGCCCACCTGAATGCCTCTGACTACCGCCTTTCTGGAGCCTTCAGCGACTCCTCCCGTTGTCAGCGGCAGCGTGGTAGTGCATTCCTTCTGGGAGCTTCCTCTTCCATAGAGGACACCACAGTTATACGCTCCCACATTTACCACCTCCGCGGTAAAATAATAATATCCCGGCTCCAGGCCCTCATAATCCTTTTGTATTTCCATTTTTCATTTCAAACAGGAAATTCCTGTTCCTCCCTCTTTTTTATCATCCAGTCAGAAAACCGCTCATAACTTCCGCTCTGTTAATGGGCTTTCCGGTCTCTCTTCACCAGCACTGCCGCCTCCATAGCATCCAGCCTTCCCTCAAATTTCTTTTCCAGAAGCAATTCCATCAATCCCGCGTACTCCGGCAAAATCGCCGCTTCCGTCCCGCAATTGTATATGACCGCAAGCTCCTCGTTTCCATCCCACTTTACTATCCTCAGAAGCCCTTTTTCATCTTCCGTCTGAAGAGATACAAGCTGACCAGCCGTTAAAGCCGGATGCTCCTTCCTTACCCGGATCAGGCGCCTGTACCAGTCATAAGCTCCGGCATTCTGCCTGCTTTCTTCCCAGACCATTCCCCGGCGGCAGTCCGGATCCTTTCCGCCCTCCATGGCATATTCATCTCCATAGTAAATCATGGGCATCCCTGGGCTTAACAGCTGCAGCGCCGCTGCCATTTTCAGTCTGCTCACATCTCCCCCGCACTCATGCAAAAACCGGGGACAGTCGTGACTGTCAATCAGATTGAGCAGTACCGGATACACATCCGTATGTACATTTCCCCTGATAAACCCCAGTCGGGAGGCAAACTGCGATACTGTGATGCTTCTCTCCGCCAGCAGTTCCTTTACCGCATCCTTAAAGGGATAGTTCATCACACTGTCCCACTCGTCTCCCTCCAGAAAATCCGGCGCGTAATGCCAGACCTCTCCAATGATCAGCGCTTCCGGCTTTTCCTCTTTCACTTCTCTGCGGAAGCGTTTCCAGAATACATGAGAGATCTCATCTCCCACATCCAGCCGCCAGCCGTCGATGCCGCACTCCCGGATCCAGTAGCGGGCCACGCCGATGCAATAGTCCTGTACCTTTGGATTGGAAAGATTTAACTTGGGCATCCCCCCGTAATAAGAAAAACATTTGAAATTGGGCTTTTTCCCCCGCTCTCTTATCAGCGGAAAGCCTTCTATATAGTACCAGTCCAGATACCCGGATTTTTCCTGGTATTTCATCACATCCGCGAAAGCAAAAAAATCCGGGGAAGTGTGATTAAACACTCCGTCCAGCAGCACCCGCATTCCCCTTGCATGCGCCTTAGCCACCAGTTCCTTTAAATCCTCCTTTGTGCCAAAGGACGGATCAATCTGATAATAATCAACGGTGTCATACTTGTGAGAAGTGTTGGCCCGAAAGATGGGCGTCATGTACAACACCTCCACTCCCAGCTCCTCCAGATGATCCAGGTGCTCGATGACGCCCCTCAGATCTCCCTGTAAATTGTCAAAATGCCCGATCGGCGCCTTGTACCACAGTTCATCCGCCACCTTCCTGCTGGAGGCGAATCTGGAAGGAAATATCTGATACACCACCCTGTTTTTCGCCCATTCCGGGAGAAGGAACCGCTCCTCCTCTCTGAGATTCTGGGGGCAGTCAAACATCTGGTCCGTGTCGGTGACAATCTCTTTGCTGAATTTATAATTGGAGTAAAATACCCTTTCTCCATTCTGGTCCGTCAGTTCAAAAAAATACCGCAGGCAGACCACCTGAAAATGAAGCTCCGTCTCATAGTAGTCACTGTACTCATCGCTGCAAACCCTTTCCATCACAGTCTGCTGCCTGGTATCCTGCCAGGAGAGCGGCAGATATTTATCCTGGCTGTGCAGGACCACAGATGCCATATCTCCTTTTTTTACTCTAATCCGGAATAAAAAGCGATTCTTTTCCAATGCGTAGCAGCAGCTTTTGTCCGCTTTATGATAGACGGCCGCCAGTTCCATACTCTGCCCTCCGTAAGATGTAATGTTAGTAAAGTCTCTATCTTTCTTACCATACTGGGGCCAAGCCGTCAAGACTGAAAAAAATTGTCTTGCACGTCCGTTCTCATTTGCATATAATGACATGGGAGGCGTGTTGCCATGTCATTTTGGGAAAAACAGATTGATAAACAACTGGAACAATACCAGCGAGAGCTGATAGAAACCCACTATCAGGAAGTAGAAAATATGTACCGGCAGATGAGGGGCTGGCGCCATGACTACCGCAACCACATCCAGACCATGAAAGCCTACGCCGCAAACGGCGACCTGGATGCCATCTGCCATTATCTGGATATGCTGGACACTGATCTGAATACCGTGGATACGGTAGTGAAAACCGGCAACTCCATGGCTGACGCCATCCTCAACAGTAAGATTTCCCTGGCCCGCTCTAAGGATATCCCCGTGTCCGTGGACGCTCATATTCCAGTCAAACTCAAGATGTCCGAACTGGACTTATGCTGCATCCTGGGGAATCTCTTTGACAACGCTATTGAGGCCAGTATGGCTCTGCCGCCAAAGCAGCGGCTGATCCGGGTCTACATGGATATGAAAAATACCCAGCTTTATATTTCCTTTACCAATTATACCGCCACAAAGAAACTGAAAAAGGAGGGCGGCCTGTTTAAAACCTCCAAGGGAGAAGGACATGGGTTCGGCCTGGTGCGAATCGACACCATCATTGAGCGGCTGGACGGATACTTAAGCCGCAACAGCGAGGACGGCGCGTTTACCACAGAAATATTGATTCCACAGATATAAAGAAATGAAAGCAAAAGCGGAAAGGGAAAAACATGGCCTGTCACATCGCCGTCTGCGACGACAACACCACAGATCTTCAATATGATACGCAGCTGGTACAGCAATGGGCAGAATCCCGGCAGACCGCCGTCCTCACAGAAGCCTTTCCCTCCGCGGAAAGCTTTCTCTTCCGTTATGCGGAAGAAAAGGCTTTTGATATCCTGTTGCTGGATGTGGAAATGGGAGCCATGGACGGCGTCACTCTGGCCAGACAAATCCGCCGGGAAAATCAGACGATACAGATGATCTTTATCACCGGCTATTCCGACTATATTGCCGAGGGCTATGAGGTAGAAGCACTGCATTATCTGATGAAGCCCCTGAATAAGGAAAAGCTCTTTCAGGTGCTGGACCGGGCCGCCGAAAAGCTGAAAACTGCAGAGCGCTGCCTGAATCTGGAGATTTCCGGCGAAATGGTGCGGATTCCCTTTTACGAAATCCGTTATCTGGAAGTCCATCAGAATTACGTCACTGTCTGTGCCAAAGAGGATTACACTGTCAAGCGTTCTTTAAGTGATTTCGAGAAAGAACTGGATCAGCGCTTCTTCCGGGTGGGGCGCGCTTTTATCCTGAATCTGAACTGCGTACGCCGCGTCACCAAAAAAGAAGTCATCCTCTCTGACGGCACAGTGCTGCCCCTGCCCAGAGGCGCCTATGAGGCGTTGAACCGGGCAATTATCAGCCTTTAACCCAGCAATACTTTCACAGCCTCTTCAGTATAATACTGAGCCTGGGCGTGCCACAGCTCATAATACTTCCCGTCTGTGTCTAAGAGCAGTTCCTCGTGGCTGCCCTCCTGAACCACCGCGCCCCCATCAAAGACCGCGATCTCATCACAGAACCGGCAGGAGGATAAACGGTGGCTGATATAAACCGTTGTTCTGTCCGTGGCAATCTCATTAAACTTCCCATAGATCTCCGCCTCCGCGATGGGGTCCAGCGCTGCGGTGGGCTCATCCAGGATCAAAAACGGCGCATCCTTGTACAGCGCCCTTGCTATGGCGATCTTCTGGGCCTCACCGCCGGAGATTTCCACACCTCCCTTATCCAGATCCTTGTATAAAC
>JAJQGR010000076.1 GCA_021200345.1 Lachnospiraceae bacterium
CCTCCAGACTCTTTAAGCGAAGCACCGACTCATCCGCGCCGGCCTCCTTCAGCATCCGGATGCCCTCCGCCTTGGCCTGCTGTACCTTCACAATGGCCTCCGCCTGGCCCTCCGCCTCACGAATGCGTCTTTCTTTCTCCGCTTCCGCCCGCAGAATGGCCGCTTCCTTTTCCGCTTCCGCATTCAGAATAGCGGACATTTTCTGGCCTTCCGCCTGCAGCACGGCAGCTTTCTTTTCACCCTCAGCCCTGGTGACCGCCTCCCGGCGCTCACGCTCCGCTTTCATCTGCTTCTCCATGGCGTTCTGAATCTCCGTAGGCGGAATGATATTCTTTAGCTCCACCCGGTTCACCTTGATGCCCCAGGGATCAGTAGCCACATCCAGGGAGGATCTCATCTTCGTATTGATGGTTTCCCGGCTGGTCAGCGTCTGGTCAAGCTCCATCTCACCGATGATATTTCTCAGGGTGGTGGCTGTCAGATTTTCGATGGCCATCAGGGGATTCTCCACACCATAGGTGAACAGCTTGGGATCAGTGATCTGGAAAAATACCACCGTGTCAATCCGCATGGTCACGTTATCCTTGGTAATCACCGGCTGCGGCGCAAAGTCCACCACCTGCTCCTTTAAAGTCACCTTCTTTGCCACCCGGTCGATAATCGGCACCTTCATTTTCAGTCCCGCACCCCAGGTGCCCTGGTAGGTGCCCAGCCGCTCCACCACAAAAGCCTGCGCCTGAGGCACAATCCGGATACAGCTTGCCAGAATGGCAAGAATAATGATGATCAGAATAATAATTAAGATGAACATATAAAGCTCCTTCTCATAATAAAACCTGTGCCTGAATTCTCACTCAATCAGCAAATTCAGGCCCTGTCAACAGTTCCCTCTTCTTTCTCCACAATCAGTTTGACGCCGCTGACGTTTCTCACGACCACAACCGCGCCCTCCTCGATCTCTTCTTCCGTTGTTCCCCGGGCAGTCCACTCCATACCGTTTAACACCGCCTGCCCCTGCGCTTTCACGTTGCTGATGCTCTGGGTCACGATGGCCTTCTGCCCCACCAGCGCATCCACATTGGTCCGTGCCCGGTCATGATTGAAGTGCTCCAGCGCCGCATTCCGCGCCAGCGCCATAACCAGCAGCGAGACCACTGCGAAAGCGCCGAACTGCACCGCGAACGGACTTCCCACAGCGGCCAGCACCAGGGCAACCAGCGCCCCAAAGGCAAACCAGATGGTGGTCAGTCCCAGAGTAAGCAGCTCAGCCACCAGCATCACCACCACCATGAGTAGCCAGAACATCACTGAATTTTGCAAGATCCACTGAAACAATTCCATGACGGCCTCCTCTCCTTTCCGTTTTGGGATTTTCTTTCCTCTGAACAGTGTCCAAATCTGAATTTTTTCGTTTATTTGGAATAATTGTACCATAGGCATTCTTTTTTTTCAATTACAGTTTATGTAAAAAGCAGAAGCAAAGGGCGGGCCGCAGCTTTTTTGCCGCGGCCCGCCTTCCATCTCATTGCACTTTCACTCTTTTAATAAAACACATGATTTCCAATCACAACACCCTCAATGGTGCCGTTGTTCGTCCTGAACCGGACCGCACTGCCCACATTGGTATAGCCGCCCAGTGCTTCCTCCGCCGCGTTGTAACAGCTCTGCGGAATGTTGCCGCTCACCATCACCTGATCCAGACGTCCGCTTTTGGCCGGTGTAAACTGACCGGACGCGTAAATGACGCCCTGCAGGGTATTGGGATAGCCGCTGCTTCTCACCCGGTTGCACACCACCGCGCCTACCGCCAGCTTTCCTTCATAGCTCTCTCCTCCTGCCTCACAGTAGATCAGAGCCGCCAGCAGAAGACGCTCGTAGTCGCTTGCCGACATGGAGCCATAATAGGTCACCAGCTTCTTTTTATCAGCTGCCTCCTTCATCTCCCGTTCCGTAATATCGTCATAGGTCTCTCCGTTGTCAACCTCATATTCCTCCGACACATATTCCCTGAGGATGTATCCCAGACTGCTGCCGTACTCTACGCAAAGCCAGTCCTCGTCCGTCTCGCCGACTACCGTCAGCTCCTCATTCTGCGCCGCGTAGCCCAGCACCTCAGCCTCCACACTGGCCTCGGCTCTCACCCGAAGGGCGTTTGTCATAACCACAGCCACAGGGTAGCCTACCTCGCTGGCCAGCGCTGTCGCCTCATCTCCAAATAATAAGTACTCATCCTTGGCCCAGCCGGTCAGATTGCCGCTTTGCAGCTTCGTCCAGCCGTCCTTTCTCTCTAAAACCACGCCTCCGCAGTCCTTGTACATCTTGCCCACCACCAGGGCGTCCTCCGCAGGTTCTTCCCTGACATTGAGGGTATTGCTCACATTTACCATGACCAGCTCATAGCCGCTCTCCTCTGAAACAGCCTGTATATTCTGCGTCTGCGCGCTGTCTGTTGTATAAACCGGGGTTAAAATTGAGGCAACGCCGCTGTTGAAGCTCCCCACCTGGCTTTTGACGCTGGCAATCTCCACGACGCTCACATTGGCGGTCTGCGCCTCCGTGTTCATCTGTCCCATAAACGCCAGGGCAGCTAACATCAACAACACTCCCGCCGCCGCAAACATTGGTTTTCGCTTTAACACTTGTTTTCCCTCCACAAAATCACTCCTTATATGACTGGAACGTCATTGATAACAAATTTGTGAAAATATATTACAAATTTGTTACAATTATTAAGAGTTGATTAGGTGCTATATTAGCAGAGAAACCTATCGTTGTCAAGCCTTTTTTGCAAATTTGGGGCGGTATACCCCACGGAAGCTCATTTTTCGTCCGTTTTTTTCATAAAATGGTGGTTTCTTCCCCCACTATTCCTCCCAGATGGCCTGATAAAGTTTGTAATATTGTCCTTTTTTTCGTAATAGCTCTTCGTGGGTACCGCGCTCCTGAATGCCCTGGTCGTCGATGACGAAAATCTGATCCGCTTTTTTGATGGTAGACAGTCTGTGGGCTACCACAAAAGAGGTTCGCCCCTTTAAAAGGGCGGCAATGCCCTGCTGCACTAAAAGCTCCGTGTGGGTATCAATGCTGGAGGTTGCCTCATCCAGAATCAGAATGCGGGGTTCGCTTAAAAGAGTCCGCGCAAAGGCAATGAGCTGGCGCTGCCCCACAGACAGACTGGCTGCGCCGTCCAGTCTGGTATCATATCCTTTTTCCATCTTCATGATGAACTCGTGAGCTCCCACCGCCCTGGCTGCGGCCACAATCTCCTCCTCCGAAGCGTCCAGCTTCCCGTAACGGATATTTTCCCGGACCGTACCGGAAAAAAGGAAATTCTCCTGGGTCATAATGCCCATCTGACTGCGCAGACTTTTGATTGTCACATCCTTCACCGGGTGAGAATCGATTCGGATTTCGCCGCCCGTTACATCATAAAATCTGGCGATCAGACTGGTAATCGTGGTTTTCCCCGCACCTGTTGGCCCCACCAGAGCAATCGTGGAGCCCGGCGCAATATCAAAGCTGACATCCGTCAGCACCGGCGTTTTAAGATCATCCGGATAAGCAAAATCCACATGGTCGAACACCACCCTGCCTTCGATGGGCGGCAGCTCGTATGCGCCTTCCTGATCCTGAATTTCCGGTTCCTGATCCATAATTTCAAAAATACGCTCCGCGCCGGCCAGATTGTTGACAATCTGATTGTACAGGCTTGCCAGATTCCGGATCGGGCTCCAGAACATACTTAAATAGGTAGAAAACGCCAGAATGGTTCCCACCTGTGTCTCTCCAAATCCCAGCAGACTGATTGCAATGTAATATAATAAGAAGCTTCCCACCGCCCAGGTCACATCAATGACCGGGCTGACCGCGTCCATGACCACAACGGCCCTGATCCATGCGCCGCGATGCTCCTCCACCACCCTGCGGAAAGTTTCCACGGATTCCTCCTCCGCGGTAAAGCTCTGAATGATCCGGATGCCGGAAAAGTTTTCATGTACGTAGGCATTGATATTGGATTTTTTCTGTTTTTCCTCCTGCCAGCGCCTGTGACCTACGATCATGGTAACAAACACGCCCACCGCCAGAAACGGCAGAGTGGCAAAAGCGGCAAGCGCCAGCGCCGGACTCTTCACCAGCATAATCACCGACACCGCAATAATGGTAAAAAAGGACGGAATCAGGGTAGTCACACTGCTGCTGAGCACATCCTTTAAAGAATCCACATCCCCAATGATTCTGGATAAAATTTTTCCCGTGGCCCTGGAGTCAAAAAAACACAGCCCCAGAGTCTGAATATGGGCATACATCTCTTCCCGGATCTCCAGCACAATCCGGTTGGATATCCGGGCCATGGTGATCTTATAAATTCTGGTGCACAGAAACCAGATCAGGTTGATTGCCGCGGCAAATACCGCCAGTCCGATCAGCCCCCGTATGTTTTTCTCCGGCACTTCCACATTAACCGCTCTCTCAATGATTAAGGGATTGATGAGCGTCACGCTGACGGCGATCAGCAACAGAAGCATCACACCGGCCACCTCTTTTTTTATCATTCAGGAGATAACCAAACATCCGAAACAGTGTAGCGCTCTTTTTCGCGGTATGCAGCTGTTCGTTCTGCTTATATGTATTCACAGCCATATTTACTATTCCTTTCCGATCAGACTGCCTCACATTTTTCCAGGCTCAGGCAGTCCTTAAGTTGTCCACATTGATCTCAATCAAAAGCGTTGAAGTCTTTTTATCACGTCGATATCTCCCCATACTGTGCCATCCAGGTCTCATAATACCGGCCTTTCTGCGCCAGCAGGCTTTCGTGTGTCCCCCGCTCCGCGATCCGGCCGTCCTGCAGCACCAGAATTTCATCCGCATTCCTGACGGAGGAAATTCTGTGGGCGATAATGATCTTTGTCATCCCCTCCATCTGTTTTAAATTTCTCTGTACCTGGCGCTCCGTCTCCATATCCAGTGCGGAGGTGGCGTCGTCCAGGATCAGAATGGGAGCCTTCCTGACAAATGCCCGGGCCATGCTGATACGCTGCTTTTGCCCGCCGGACAAACCCACGCCTCGTTCTCCGATGACCGTCTCATATTTTTGGGGCAGTCTCTGAATGAATTCATCCGCGTCCGCCATTTGTCCGGCCGGAATAATTTCCAGCTGTTCCATTTCCTTTCGCCGGCCTATGGCAATGTTGTCTCTTACCGTATCCGAAAAGAGGAACACATCCTGGGCAACCAGCGCCTGGCAGCCTCTGAGCGTGTGAAGATCCATCTCTCTGATATCCATACCGTCAATAAAAACCGCTCCGCCGGTCACATCATACAATCTCTGTAAAAGCTGCACCAGCGTGGTCTTACCGGAACCGGTCATGCCCATAACTCCCAGGGTTTTCCCCGCGGGCAGATCAAAGCTGATATCCGACAGGATCTGTTTGTCCTGCACCTGAAAATCCACATGTGAAAAGCACACATGTCCTTCTATCTTCTCCGGTTTTACAGGATTTTGAGCTGCAGGCAGCTGAGAGCTTTCCGACATGATCTTATTGATCTTCTTCATACTGGCAAGCCCCGCGGCCAGAGCGTTGGTGACCCAGCCCAGAATCTCCATGGGCCAGACGATATTGTTGGCGTAGCCCATAAAGGCGCTGAGCTGCCCCAGTGAAATTTTATCATTCACCACCAGAATGCCGCCCACAGTCACACTGAAAACCAGCAGAAGCTTTGTCAGAAAGGAGATGGCGGGATCATGGTCAGCCATGGCTTTGTCGATGGCCATATTCCGGTCATAATACTGGCCATTATGGCGCCTAAACTTCTCCATCTCGTATTCTTCCCTGGAAAAAGCCTTGACCGTGCGGACTCCCGCCAGATTTTCCTCAGCCACGGTGTTCAGTTCCGCCGTAATCTCGCTCAGCTCATCATACCCCTGATCCAGCTTTTTCTCCAGGCGAACGGCAATCCAGGCCACCGCCGGCATAATACACACAGGAATCAGCGTCAGCACCGGACTGATCCGCAGCATACACACGATCACAAAAACAGTATGCACAACAGCCTCCGCGCAAAGCAGTCCCAGATAACCCGCAGCGTCCCAGACCCGGTCCACATCCCTGCCAATCCGGCTCATCAGCTCGCCCACCCCGAATTGATCAAAAAAGTCCACGGACATTTTTTCAATGTGGTCAAACAAATCCCGGCGGATGTCTCTCCCCACGCTGACGCCGATCACATCCCCGATAAACTCTTCCAGATATTTAAAAATTCCTTTCCCTATTCCCAGCCCCAGCAAAAGGATGAGGAGCCAGACCATCAGCTCCCGTTTTCCACCGATGATCACGTCATCCACAATTCTTTCCGTAATCAGAGGCGAGGCCACATCCATCACTACGCCAAGAATCAGGGATCCGCCCGCAAGCAGGTACAGGTACCAGTACTTCAGCATGTATCTCAATAATTGCTTCATAAATATTCCTTTCCTCCCCACAACGCAAAAAAGCGCCGGCATTTTCTTTCAGCCGGCGCTTTCCGCACCCAAAGCAAAAAAATACCACAGTCAGACAGACCGCGGTATCATCTCATCCATCTCCGTTCTCTCAGAGTCAGAAAATATCCTCCCGGCAGGCCGTCAGCATATATACAACATTCTCCGCAAAAGCATTGACATCATCTCTTGCTGTGATTCCGACTGTATTGAACATCTGACTGCCTCCTTTCCTACTGAATTTCCCAATCCTGATATCACTACCGGGTACTATACACCATTCTTTTCCTTTTGTAAACCCCTTTTTCAAACTTTTTACAACGGAACCGTGCGTTTCTTTTCCTTTCCCGTCACTAAACCGTTTCCTTTCCTCTCCGCTGTCTGGCCGTCTCATACATCAGAAGCGCAGCCGCCACAGCCGCGTTTAAGCTCTCCAGTTTTCCCGCCATGGGAATTCTGACATAGCTGTCAGCAAGATCCGCGGTTTCCTTTCTCAGCCCGTTTCCCTCATTTCCGATGAGAAAAGCGCACCCTTTTATGTAATCAAACTGATCATAACTCTTTGTACCGTTCAGGTGCGCCGCGTATACGCAAATGCCCCGCTCTTTCAGCCTGTCAATCGCTGTTAAAGCCGAAGCTTCATACAAAAAGGGCACCCGGTAAATGCTGCCCATGGTCGACCGGACCGTCTTGGGATTAAAAAGATCCGCCGTCTCCCCGGTCATAATCACCCCCGCAGCACCCGCGCCCTCCGCAGTGCGGAAAATAGTGCCCAGATTGCCCGGATCCTGCAGATCCTCCAGCACCACATAAACACCCTCCGGCTCAGCCAGAAGCTGATCCCAGTCATACTCCGGCCAGTCTAACAGCGCCAGAATTCCCTGATTGGAGGAGGTATCCGACATTTTCTCCATCACCTGGGCGGAGACTGTTTCATAGCTGACAGAATTCAGCTTTTCAAGAACTCTTTGCTCCCGGGAGCCCTCATCCTGTTTCCCCTGTCTGACCAAAGACGACACAGCGCCGCACTTCTCCAGAAACTCCTCCGTCACATACACCTTCCGTATCAAACGAGGAGGGGCCTCCTCAAACATCCGGGGTCCCTCCACCACATAAATTTGGTCCTTGCGCCGTTCTTTGGCTTTCTGCACATATCCGCAGACCTGCTTCACCTGCGGATTCGTCACGCTTGTAATCATGCCGCTTTCCCGATCACTTGCTTAAATCCATACTCACACAATATTCATAATCATCAATGTCCTTTTTCACCGCCAGCGCCTCATCAATATCAATATCCGCCAGCTGTCCATTGACAATCGAAATCACCCTGTTACTCTTGCCCTCACAGATAATATCCGCCGCGTAAGCCCCCATAATGGACGCGTAATACCGGTCCTTGCAGCTGGGACTTCCCCCGCGCTGCATGTAACCTAAGATTGTCGCCCGGGTCTCTATCCCTGTGGCCGCCTCAATTCTCCGGGACATGGATGTGGAATGGCCGATGCCCTCCGCGTTGATAATCAGGTGGTGTTTCTTGCCCCGTTTACGGTTTTCCACAATCTGATCGATAATGGCCTGTTCATTGTAGTCGTATTTCTCAGGGATCAGAATATTCTCCGCGCCGCTGGCTACGCCGCACCACAGCGCGATATAGCCCGCGTGACGTCCCATCACCTCAATAATGGAGCATCTTTCATGGGAGGATGAGGTATCCCGCACCTTGTCAATGGCCTCCATGGCGGTGTTCACCGCGGTGTCAAAACCAATGGTATACTCCGTGCAGCCGATATCCAGATCAATCGTTCCCGGAAGCCCCACCACACTGATGCCCTGTTTCGCCAGCTTCTGCGCTCCTCTGTAGGAGCCATCGCCGCCGATGACAACTACGCCGTCAATGCCAAATTTACGACAGATATTCGCAGCCTTCACCTGGCCTTCTTCGGTCATAAACTCCATGCACCTGGCGGTTCCCAGGATTGTACCGCCTCTCTGAATGATATCGGATACGCTTCGGGAATCCATTTCCGTAATCTCTTCCCTCAGAAGCCCATGATAGCCTCTGTGAATTCCCACCACTTTCACGCCGTTGGCGATTCCTTTTCTGACCACCGCGCGAATCGCCGCGTTCATACCCGGCGCGTCACCGCCGCTGGTCAATACACCTATCGCTTTTATCTCTTTTGCCATGATTGTAACCTCTTTCTTTGGCATCGCATTATGCTCAGGGGGATGATGCAGCTCTCTTATATCATCATCATTTTAACCCTTTTCCTTCAGATTGGCAACGTCTTTAAACAATCTTTACATTGGATTTTCCCATTTTTTCATATAGCGCAGACATAAGTTCCTCATCCGCCCTGACATTATCCTTTCCCGGCAGGGTCTTTTTTAATTTTCCTTCCGCAATATAAATCACCACTCTGTCCGGGCCTTCGCTGCCTTTGAGAATCTCCTCTATCTGTCCCCAGCTCTTCTGATATTGCTCCATGGTATCAAAACGAAGCCAAAGATCCCCTCCCACCTGGGAAAAGGGCACAATCTTTTCACTGATCAGCTTCCCGTTTTTGTCTTCCTCCAGAGAGACACGGCCGGTGACAAAGATCTTCGCGTCCTGCTCCAGCAAACCGCCGTATTTTTCATAGGTCTTTGGAAACACCACCACTTCCACAGTACCGTACATATCTTCCAGCTGCAGAAAAGCCATGGGCTGTTCCCGTCTGGTGTACTTGACATTTTTTTCATTGATCAGACCGCCGATGGTCTGCGTGCTGCCATCCTCCAGCGCCGTTTTCTGTGTCTCCTCGTCCAGCACAAAATCACTGGTAACGGCGGTAACGTTCCTTTTCCACAGCTTTTCATAGCTCTCCAGCGGATGCCCGCTGACATAGATTCCCAGCACCGCCTTTTCCATGGAGAGAAGCTCCTCCTTGCTGTATTCCGCCAGATCCGGCATGGCGATCTCAAATTCTTCCTTTTCCTCCGTCCCCAGCAGGTCCATCAGCGTCATCTGCCCGGCGATATGATTTTTCTTATTCACGGCCAGCTGTTCCATAATGGGAACATACATTTCCATAAACTGCCTGCGGTTTCCGGGCAGGCAATCCATGGCCCCGGCCTTGATAAAATGTTCTATCATGCGCCGATTGCACTCCGAGCCGTCGGTTCTTGTCAGAAAATCCTGCAGGGAAGCAAAGGACCCATTGGCCGCTCTCTCCCGGCAGATAAACTCTATGGCGGGGCGCCCCACCCCCTTGACAGCCAAAAGGGCATAGCGCACGGATTTTCCCTCCACCGAAAATCTGGCACCGCTGCGGTTAATGTCCGGCGGCAGGATGGCAATGCCCATATTCCGGCAGCACATAATGTATTCCGCCACTTTTCCCGGGCTGTCGATGACGCTGGTCAGAAGCGCTGCCATAAACTGCACCGGGTAATAATATTTCAGCCAGGCAGTGCGGTAGGTAATTACCGCGTAGGAAGCGGAATGGCCTTTATTGAAAGCATACTCCGCGAAGCTCATCATCTCATCATAGATCCGGTTGCCCACCTGCTCTGATACGCCGTTAGCAATACATCCGGGCACCCCCTCTTCCTGATTGCCGTAAATAAAATTGGCTCTCTCCTTTTCCATCACGGACTGCTTTTTTTTGCTCATGGCACGGCGCACCAGATCGCTGCGCCCCATGGAATAGCCGCCCAGGTCGCGGACAATCTGCATCACCTGTTCCTGATAGACAATACAGCCGTAGGTGGGTGATAAGATCGGCTCCAGCTGGGGGCAGAGATACTCTACCTTTTCTCCGCTGTTTTTACTTTTCACATACTGCGGAATAAACTGCATGGGGCCCGGCCGGTAAAGCGCAATCCCGGCGATAATATCCTCCAGAGTAGCCGGCTTGAGCTCTTTCATAAAGTTTTTCATGCCGGCGCTCTCCAGCTGGAACACTCCCTCTGTCTTTCCCGAGCTGATATAGTCAAAAACCGCCTTGTCATTGTCATCAATTCTGGATATATCAATCCGCTGTCCCGTGGTCTCCTCAATGCTGTCCACCGCAGACTGAATCACGGTCAGCGTCCTCAGCCCC
>JAJQGR010000095.1 GCA_021200345.1 Lachnospiraceae bacterium
GCATACATATCCCACCAGGGTGTCTCTGCCTAAAATATAAATTTCAGGTTCTTCCAGATCATTCAGCTCCGCCCAGCCATCGTCCAGTTCCTGTCTGGCTTCCATAAGTTCCGCCCAGCCGTCATCCAGCTCCTGTCTGGCTTCCTTCAGCTTTTCTTCCGCCTCGGCAATAAGCTCGTTAAATTCCTCCACTCCATCCTCATAAGCTGTCTCGCCGTCCAAAAGCTCCTGAATCGCATCCCTCAGCTGCTGCCAGCCGTCAGCAATCTGCTGCTCTCCATCCTCAATCTGTGCCCTGGCGTCCTCCAGCTGGGTCCAGGCCTCCTCCAGCTGCGCCTTTGCTTCCTCCAGCAGCTGCATTCCCGCAAAGTATTCCGTCCAGCCGCTTTTGAGCTGACTCTCCCCGGCATAATACTCCGCCAGCCCCTGCTCGTATGCCGCCTTTCCCTCATAATAAGAAGCCAGCCCGCTCTCGTACGCCGACAGACCGCTCTCGTACTGTTCAATGATGGAGTCGATTGTGCCTAACAGCCCCTCCGTTCCAATGAGTTCGATGATTGCCAGAAGCGAATCCACGTCCGCTCCGCTCTCCTCCGATTCAAAAAGCTCCAGAAGCTCTGACAAAGCCGAATCCACATCCAGATCAAAATCCAGTATTTCGTTCAGCTCATCCCCCAGATTCTCCTCCAGCCAGCTGCGGATCTCGTCCACAGAAACCGCAAGCTGCGAATTCGTTTCTGCCCCGTTTTGTTCCTGCAGCTGCCCGAAAGCCTCCTGCAGAGCCTCTCTTAATTCCTCATCGGTAATCATGTCCAGCAGTGTATCCAGATCCACTGTGCCGTCCTCGCTGCTCTCCAGATATTCCAGAATATCCAGAATGTCCGGATTCTCATCCAGGTAGGACCGGACACTGACGCACAGATCATAAATCTCCTCCAACGCGTCCAGTTCGGCTTTTCCCTCCTCCAGCTGCGCCCAGGCTTCATTCAGCTGCGCGGCCGCGGACTGCAGCTGTGACCAGCCGGCGGAAAGCGAACTCTCCCCGTTTATCAGCTCATCATAGCCTGCCAGCGCCTGCTCCAGGCCCTCCTCATACTCTGCAAAACCCTCTTTGTACTCCGCAAGCCCCTCCTCATACTGTGCTTTCGCGACCGCAAGCTCCTCTTCAGCATCTAAAAGTTCCTGTCTGGCGGGCCAAATCTGCGCCCGGCCATCTTCTATCTCAGCCCAGGCCTTTGCAAGCTCCTGCTCGCCCTCCGCTTTCTGTTCCTCCAGCTCCTGCTCCCCATCTAATAGCTCCTGCTCTCCATCCAAAAGCTCCTGCTCCCCGTCCGCATAGTCCCGCTCCCCGTCCAAAAGCTCCTCTTCAGCGTCAGTCACAATATCATTGTAGCGGGCATAGACTGTCACAGTGGCAGTCTCCTCAAACAGGCTTTCCAGCGCATCCACGTAGGCATTATACTCATCAGAATAGATCTCCCACTCTCCCTGCAGAGAAATGTACATTTCCGTATAATACTCAAAATCCAGGCTTTCGGGCAGCACATACATAAAGGAAGCCAGTTTTCCGTTGCCAATACTGGTGGTCCCCCGTTCCGTATTCATATATAAAGGAGAAAACACCTTTCCCACCACGGTATAACTGCCGGGCAGAGTCTTTAGTGTATCTTCCTCATTTTCATCGGAAAAAGTGATCACATCCCCGATTTCCGCTCCTGTAAAATACTGAGAATCGATGACGCACTCGTCCGTGCTCTCCGGCATTCTTCCTTCCACCAGCATCAGCTCATTGACGCCCTCTGTGATGCTGTGAACCCGGACGATCAGTTCGCCATCAGAAGTCTCCACAATGGCGTCATAATAAACGCTTCCCACCGCGGTCTGCGTCTCCTCAAGCGCCGCTACCTTCGCCACATCCTCCTCATCAATCCCATAGGTGGACAAAATGCGGAAATCATATAAATTATATTCCTCTGTAAAATGCTGGGCAGTCTTGATAAACGCCGGTTCCGTGGCCATCAGCCCGCCAAAAAAAGCGGCGCCCAGCATCGTTATAATCATAATCGCCAGGAACCGCCCCATACTCTTTTTGACAGAACGACCCAGCAGCTTTCTCATCATGCCGTTCATACTTCTACCACTCAAATTTTTCCACAGGCGTGGGGTTCTCATTCAGATACATGCTGGATACCGTTCCGCTCTTGACCTGGATCACTCTGTCGGCCATGGCCGCCAGAGCTCCGTTGTGAGTGATGATAACCACCGTCATTTTTTTCTCCCGGCTGTAGTCCTGCAGCAACTTGAGAATCGCCTTGCCGGTCACATAATCAAGAGCACCTGTGGGTTCATCGCAGAGCAACAGCTTGGGATTCTTGACAAGAGCCCTGGCAATGGCAACCCGCTGCTGCTCGCCGCCGGAAAGCTGCGCGGGGAAATTGGCCAGCCTGTGTCCCAGCCCTACGCTGTTTAAAATCTCCTCACTGTCCATGGAATTTTTGACCAGCTGAGAGGCGATCTCCACATTTTCCAGCGCCGTCAGATTGGGAATCAGATTGTAAAACTGGAACACAAAACCGATATCCTCCCGTCTGTAGGCTGCCAGTTCCTTTTTATTCAGGGAAGAAATCTCCCTTCCGTCCAGGCGCACAGAACCGCTGGTCAGCGAATCCATTCCTCCCAGAATATTCAAAAGCGTGGTCTTACCCGCGCCGGAAGCACCCACAATAATACATATTTCGCCCTTTTCGATGGTGAAATTCACATCATGCAGAGCCTCCACCTCCACATCGCCGGTCTTATATATTTTTCCAACATTTTCAAACGTTACATAACCGTCCATGAAAAACCTTCTTTTCTTACCTGTCAAATTCCTGCAGTAAGCCCATCCTAAGCCGTCCCCTCTCAGTCATGCCTGTGACCAGTATAATTTTTTTCTTTTCCAAATTCAACGCTTTTACGCCAATTTACTGTTTTTTTATCTTTCTGATTGTGTTATGATGAAACAAATAAAATTACGTGAACGCAGAAGAAACGGAGGTAATCCATTTTGAAAGAAAAGCTATACACCATCCCCCTGAATGAAGCGGTGGACGCCCAGGACGAATGTCCCATCTGTTTCATCGAGCGAAAGCTGGAACAGGACACCATCGATTTTGTGCTGGGCAACAGCTCCTCCTACATGGAGAGCGATGTGCGCGCCGACACTGACGAGGCGGGCTTTTGCCGCAAGCATTTCCAGAAAATGTACGACTACGGCAACTCCCTGGGCAACGCCTGGATTCTGAAAACCCACTATCGCAAAAAAATCGACGAGATGAAAGCAAAATTTGAGCAGGTTTCTCCCTCCAAAAGCTCTTTCAAGCTTTTCAAAAAGCCCGCCGCGGAAGGAGAGAACCCGCTGGTAGACTGGATTCACAGAGAAAATGAATCCTGCTATATCTGCAACCGTTTTAAGGATACCTACGACCGCTATATGGATACCTTCTTTTATCTGTACCGGGAGGATTCGGTTTTCCACGACAAGATTCTGAACAGCAAAGGCTTCTGCCTGACCCACTTTGGGGATCTGTGTGAAGCCGCGGACAAGTATTTAAAGCCCGGCGAGCGGGATCAGTTTTATAAGGAAATGGAAACGCTGATGACAGACAACATGGAGCGCATCTATGATGACGTATCCTGGTTTATCGAAAAATACGATTACCGCAACAGAGACGCGGACTGGAAAAATTCCCGCGACGCCATCCAGCGCGGCATGCAGAACATGAAAGGCGGTTACCCTGCCGATCCCATTTACCGTCCTCAGAAATAAGATATTTTGTAAAAAAAGCCAAAATTTTTAAGATATTTTTCATCATAAACAGCTTGTTTTTTCAAGGAAAAAGGGTACACTGTAAGAAGATTGAAGCACACCAGTACCAATAATGATGAAAGAATCATCAGAAAGGGAGGACAACGCATATGAAAAAAAATGGTCATTTCTTACTGAAGCTGACAGCGGTCAGCGCCGCAGTATGCGGTATTTATCTTTACTTAAAAGACAAAGGCTACGTCACTGTTAAGGTCAGTAACAACACCGATTCCGCAAAGGAAAATGCTGACAGTCCTGAAGCTGACAGTGAAAAAACGTATGTCACCATAGATTCCACCAACCTGGTTGAAAAAGCGAAGGAGGTCGCCGATGACATCAAAAAGAAAACCGTAGAGACAGCCGGCGATGCCTGTGATAAGACAAAGGAGTGGGTGAAAAACGCAAAAGACGCCGCTTCTGACGCCGCAGAGGAAGCTGCACAGAAAGCCGCCGATTCCATCGAGAAAGCCTGGTACTCCACCCAGGAGACCGCCGAAAAGGTAGAGCCTTTCTTTGATGTGGAAGAGGAAAGCCAGAAGGATGAATCACTTTAATATTCCAAATGCCTCTTTCAGTGCGGCTATCCCTTTTTCAATCTCCTCCAGACTTAATCCCCCATATCGAATCAGAACCGTATGAGAATCCTTTTCCCTGGCATCCATAGGGTAAACTCTGATCTTACGCTCCGCGGCCGCCTTTACCAGCTCCTCCTGTGTACGTCCGTCCCTGGCAGTCAGGGTCAGAAAGGTGCCCGCATTCTCTCCGCCGACGACAAATTGTCGGCGGAATGGCTTTAACTGCTGCATTAAAAAATCATGCTTGGCGCGATAGCATTTGCGCATCCGGTTTAAATGACGTTCAAAATGTCCCTCCACCATAAACTGCCGCAGAGTACTCTGATCCATCCGGGGCACCGTGGAGGAAAAAAAGCGGTATTGCTGCTGATAAATTTTGAGTAAAGGATCCGGCAAAGCCAGAAAGCTGATACGGATAGCGGGAGCAATGGCTTTGGAAAAGGTACCTATATAAATGACCTTTTCCTCACTGTCAATGGACTGCAGACAGGGAACAGGCTTTCCCTTATAACGGAATTCGCTGTCGTGGTCATCCTCGATGATATAGCGATCCGGTTCCTGATTTGCCCACGCAAGCAGCTCCTGGCGGCGGCCAATGGGCATCACAATTCCCGTGGGATACTGGTGGGATGGCATAACATAAGCGATCTGCGCACCGCTCTGCTGCAGCTCCCCAACTCTCATGCCCTGCCGGTCCATGGAAATGGTACTGATCCGAAAACCACAGCTTTCAAAGCACAGAAAGGCCTTCTGGTAGGTAGGGCTCTCCAGGGCAATATGTCTCCGATTTCCCAGAATTTTCTCCAGCAAAAGCAAAAGATATTCGTTTCCCGCTCCCACAATCAGCTGCTCCGGTAAAATATGCGCGCCTCTGGAGCTGTGCAGATAGCCGGCGATGGTCTCTCGTAAGGAAAAATCTCCCTGTGGATCTCCCAGAGAAAAAAGACTGCTGTTATCCTGAGAAAGCAGAGAACGGTTGATCTTTCTCCATGTGCTGAAAGGGAACTGCTCCATATCCACCGCCGCCGTGGAAAAATCCACCTCATATTTTTCTTTCACCGGCCGGGATCCATGGGACGGTTTTTTTAATTCATCAAAGCCATACAGCTCCCGCACGTTTCCCACATAGTAGCCGCTGCCGGGTCTGGATTCCAGATAGCCCTCACTGACCAACTGGCCGTAGGCTAAGTCCACAGTAGTGCGGCTGATCTGCAGATTCTGAGCCAGAGTACGGGTGGAGGGAAGCTTCTCCCCCCGGGGAAGCTTCCCTCCTTTGATTTCCTGTTTAATATAATCGTAGATTTGCTCATACAGATGGGCGGAGCCCTGTTCAGTGTTGAGCTGTATCATCAGGTCCATATCCTATTTCCTTACTACATCCGGAATTTACCGTACAAAACATTACTTCGGCAGTTTAAAGGAACTCTTCAACGATACGATCCGGTTAAACACCAGTTTCTCCGCCGTTGTATCCTTGCAGTCCACACAGAAATAACCCTGTCTGACAAACTGAAAACGATCAAACGCTTTCGCGTCTTTCACGGAGGGTTCCACATAGCAGGTTCTGACAGTCAGGGAATTGGGATTCAGATTCAGGCTGCCGTCCTCGTTATAAACCCCCTTTTCCTCATCCACAATGTTCTCATAGAGCCGCACCTCCGCTTCCAGGGCGGTGTCGGCGCAGACCCAGTGAATGGTGCCCTTGACCTTGCGGCCGTTAAATCCGGAGCCGGATTTCGTCTCCGGGTCGTAGGTGCAATGCACCTCCGTCACCTTGCCGCTCTCATCCTTCACAAAATCCACGCATTTCACGAAATACGCGTTCATCAGGCGCACCTCATTGCCGGGGAACAGGCGGAAATACTTCTTCGGCGGCTCCTCCATGAAGTCCTCGCGGTCAATATACAGCTCTTTTCCAAAAGGCACTCTGCGCAAGCCCAACTCCTCGTTCTCCAGATTATTGGGGGCATCCAGCCATTCGATCTCTTTCTCCGGGTAATTGTCAATGATTAGTCTGATGGGATCCAGAACCGCCATAATCCGGGGACTTTTCAGCTTTAAATCCTCCCGGATACAGTATTCCAGAGCGGCATAATCCGCGGTGGAATTGGCCTTGGAAACCCCGCACATCTCCACAAACATCTGGATGGATTCCGGAGTAAAGCCCCTGCGGCGCAGCGCCGCGATGGACACAAGCCTGGGATCATCCCAGCCGTCCACGATATGATCCTGCACCAGCTTTTTGATGTAACGCTTGCCGGTGATCACATTCTTCAGATACATCTTGGCAAACTCGATCTGACGGGGCGGATGGGGATACTCCAGTTCCCTGACCACCCAGTCATACAGCGGGCGGTGATCCTCAAACTCCAGCGTACAGATGGAGTGGGTGATGCCCTCGATGGCGTCCTCTATTGGGTGGGCAAAATCATACATGGGATAGATGCACCATTGATCACCGGTATTATGATGACTCATGTGGGCTACGCGGTAAATTACCGGGTCACGCATGTTCATATTGGGACTGGCCATGTCGATACGGGCCCGCAGCACCTTCTCGCCGTCGGCGTACTTTCCCGCTCTCATCTCTTCAAATAAAGTCAGATTTTCCTCAATGCTTCTGGAGGAATAAGGGTCTTTCTTTCCCGGCTCCGTCAGACTGCCCCGATACTCCCTGATCTGCTCCGCGGAAAGATCGGATACGTAGGCTTTTCCCTTTTTGATCAGCTTTACCGCTCCCTCATACATCTGGTCAAAATAATCGGAGGCAAAAAACAGTCTGTCCTCCCAGTCCGCGCCAAGCCAGGCCACATCCGCCTTAATAGACTCCACAAACTCGGTGTCCTCTTTGGTGGGGTTGGTATCGTCAAAGCGCATATTGAACTTGCCGCCGTACTCCTTTGCCAGTCCATAATTTAACAGAATACTCTTGGCGTGTCCAATGTGCAGATAACCATTGGGTTCCGGTGGGAAACGGGTGTGCACGGTATCGTACACCCCCTCCGCCAGGTCCTTATCAATCTCCATTTCAATAAAGTTTCTGGATGTGACTTCCTTTTCCTCTGCCAGTAATGTGGTCTTCTCCTCGCTCATAATCACTCACCCGTCCTGTTATTTTCAATTGCATTCTACCATTCCGGTGAACATCTGGACACATTCTAGCATACTTTATTTTTAAATTCAATGGTATTTCGGACGTTACTCTGCCACACCCTCGCTGAGCCTCCCTGTCAGGTACTTCTGACTGACCGCCGGGACACAGCAGACATACACCATATCCTGCTCAACCGCCACCGTAAACTGATAATAGGGCATGTAAATCATTGTTTCGGCACTGATCAGATAGCACAGCTCCACGTTCGCCACCTCAGCACTGTCTGTATCCCCCATGGAAAAAGCGGCGGGGGACAGGTAGTACCCCTGCCACAAAAGTTCTTCCGCCTCCGATTGGGTGATCACCGGGTAATTGCCCAGCTTCTTAATGAGACTGACATGGCTTGCTTCGGGATTTTCGCTGTCTGTCCCGCCTGTCCGGTCAGATTCCTCTCCTGAAGCTTCCGTCACATCATCGGTCATTGCCAATCTGTATACAGGGAGCGTTTCCATATCCTCCACCGACAGGGCTTCGTCAATCTCCTCCTGAACCAGCTTCACCAGTTCTGTCATTTCCGCGTATTCTGCCTCTGTCAGCGAGGAGGTATCAAAGGTCGGAAGATATACCTGACCCAGCTGTAATGTGGGTAAGACGGCGGATTCCGTCGTTTCCACAGATTCCGTCGTTTCCACAGATTCCGTCGTTTCCACAGATTCCGTCGTTTCTGCGGTCTCCATGTCCTCCAGAGTACTTTCCTCCATCTGTGCAGTGCCGTTCTCCTCCGCAGCCATTTCCTCCTCAACGGTCTCTTCCTCAGCCGTGTCCATGGCTGTTTGAGCGGACTCCTGTGTGCTGAAGGAGCCTGTTCTGCCAGAACTGGTACTGTCAAAGTTTCTGCTGATATATCCGCTGCCTCCCACATACACCAGCAGTAAAACCGCCGCGGCTGCCGCCAGGAAGCCTGCTCCCAAGTGCAGTCTCCCTGCCGCTTTTGACAGAGGAAGTCTGTGCAGCCGGTTCTTTTCCGCCCTCTTTTCCTGGCTTTCCGCACCCATACTCTCCTCACAGGAACGCAGCATTTCCTCCTGTGTCTGCCCCAGGGCTTCCAGAATATCCATTGCCGTCATATGGTCCATCCCTCCTTGCGCAGATATGCCGCCAGCTTTTTGCGGGTGCGGGAAAGAATCACCAGCACATGATTTTCCCTCAGCTGATGCAGCTTTGCCACCTCCCCGGTGGAATACATATAAAAATACCTCTGTAAAAAGACCGTTCTCTCCCGCTCCGGCAGAGTATGTAAAAAGCGGTCAATGGTCCGTGCCAGCTCCTTTGCCTGTAGTTCGCCCTCCACATCCTTTGTATCCGCCACGCACTCGGCCAGCTCATCCAAAGCCAGGGCCAGTTCCCCGCCGCCCCGCTTTCCGGCCTGTTTATTTTTCCAGATATCCAGAGAAAGGTTCCTGGTGATCTTCCCCAGAAAGAGCCGCAGATAGCTGGGCCTTTGAGGCGGCATACTGTTCCAGGCCCTCAGCCAGGTATCGTTGACACACTCCTCCGAATCCTCTTGATTCTCCAGAATATGATAAGCGATGGTGTGGCAGTAGGCCCCGTACTTGACGTCCGTCTCATGAATCGCCCGCTCGTCTCTGTCCCAGTATAACCCGATAATCGCTGTATCCTCCATCCTGTGTACCTCCCTCCTCTATATGACGAAAAAAAGCCCGAACAATTTCAGGCTTTTTTAATTGTCTATATTATTTCTGTCATTATCTGTGTCTATTTTGCAAAACAGATATTTCATTTTCCGCAAGATCACTGCCAGGTTAATTCGCAGATTTCAACACCTCCATCCCCCGGTCTCTGCAGGACACATCCCCCATCTGCTCCAGCTTCCATCCCCCATCATAACAAACAGTGGTCACAGAACAGTTCTCCATCCCCTTAGGCGCATCCTTAGGCTCGCTGCCCGGATCCTCTTCCTCAGGCTGCGTGGCCATCCTCGCCAGCTCAGGATTTAAGGAGGATGCCAACATCATAATGGAACCGCCGTGGGATACCACCAATATATTGCCGTCCGCATACCGCTCCCGGATTTCTTCCATCCCGGACAAAATCCTGTTGATGCAGGTTTCACTGGTATCGCCGCCGCATTCTCCGAACACATCAAACATATGAGGGCCCACTTCCTTGATCTCAGAGAAAAGAGACTCCTCCCTATTACCCTCATAAATGCCGAAATGAAATTCTTTCCATTTTTTACTGTAAAACAAGGGCACGTCCCTGCCCTCTAAAATGGCGTGAGCCGTGTCCACCGCCCGCTCGCTGGTGGAGGTAAAAGCGGCCCTGAAGTTGATCTCCCGCAAACCGATGCCTGCGGCCTTCGCCTGCAAAATGCCCGTCTCTGTCAGAGGGGAATCGCACCATCCCTGCACCTTGTGCTGAATATTAAATAAAGTCTCGCCATGTCTCACGATATATAAACGAAGCATTTTTCCTCCCTGTGCGGCTGTACGCAGACAATGTTCTGATAAAAGGGGCCGCCAAAGGCGACCCCCGCTCTCTTTGTAAGAAAACCTTTCTTCTGTAAACTGATCTTTCTTTGTAAAACAGATATCCCACTTTTGCGGATGTGCTTATCTCTGCACTCTCGCGCCGGCGCCGCCCATGATGGCTTCCACTTCCTTCTTATTGGCCATGGAGGTGTCGCCGGGGGTGGTCATTGCCAGTGCGCCGTGAGCCGCGCCGTAGTTCACAGCCAGCTCCGCATTCTGGGTGGTCATCAGGCCATATACCAGGCCGGAAGCGAAGGAGTCGCCGCCGCCTACACGGTCCATGATCTCCAGCCCCTTGTAGTCCTTGGCCTTGTAGATCTCGCCGTCCGCCCAGCAAATGGCGCTCCAGTCGTTGACTGTAGCGGTCTTCACAGTACGTATGGTGGGCGCCACCACCTGGAAGGTGGGAGTGGTCTTGGCTGCGGCGATTATCTTCGTCTTGTAGACCTCCGGGTGCAGTGG
>JAJQGR010000135.1 GCA_021200345.1 Lachnospiraceae bacterium
CGTCCAGGTTGATGATCGCCCCAATTTTCGCGGCATACGCAAACTCCTCTGCAGGCGTGTCATTGGAGGAAAACATGATGTCCTCCCCCTTCATCCCCAGTGCATGAGAAAGCATCAGTTCTGTCAGAGAGGAACAGTCTGTCCCACAGCCATAATCCCGCAGAACATCGATGATATACGGATTCGGCGTTGCCTTCGCCGCAAAATATTCCTTATAACCGGGGTTCCAGGCAAAGGCCTCCTTTAATTTCTTTGCGTTCTCCCGGATACCTTTTTCGTCGTAAATGTGAAACGGTGTCGGGTATGTCTTTGAAATTTCTTCGATTTGTTTTTTCGTAACAAACGGTGTTTTTTTCATCTGTCTCCCTCATTAAACAGCTGCATTTACAGCGTATTATTCAGTTTATATGTCAGAGTTTACATCTTTGCAATAAAGTAAGGACTGTCATTTTTTTAAAGATAAGGTAAACCCCGATACACTATACTATATTCTCAATCTGCCAGTCAATAGGCTCCACCCCGTTTTTCTCCAGGAAAGCGTTGCACTGGCTGAAATGCCGACAGCCCATAAATCCCCGGTACGCCGACAAGGGACTGGGGTGCGGCGCCTCCAGAATCAGATGCTTCGGATTGTGCAGCATGCTTTTTTTCTGGCGGGCGGGCGTTCCCCACAGAAGGAACACCATCGGCCGGTCCTCCTGATCCAGAACACGGATGGCCGCGTCAGTAAATTCCTCCCAGCCGATGCTGCGGTGAGAGTTGGCCTGATGCGCCCGCACAGTCAGAACGGTGTTGAGCAAAAGGACACCCTGACTGGCCCATTTCACCAGATAGCCATTGTTGGGGATATAGCAGCCCAGATCGTCATGCAGCTCCTTATAAATATTTTCCAGGGACGGTGGAATGTCCACGCCGGGCTTGACCGAAAAGCACAGTCCGTGGGCCTGTCCCACATTGTGATAAGGATCCTGCCCCAGAATCACCGCTTTTACCTGATGAAGCGGCGTCAGATGAAAGGCATTGAACAGATCATCCGCCTGAGGGAAAACCTGATAATGCTGATATTCATATTGAACCTTCTGATATAGCTTTCTATAATACTCTTTGCTGAATTCTGGCTTAAGCGCACTCAGCCAGTCGTCGGAAATCGGTGGCATCTTCTCTCACAGGCGTACACTGACGCCTCGCTCCTTTAAGTATTTTTTCACATCTGAGATCTCCAGCATCCGGTAATGGAACAGGCTGGCGGCCAGAGCCGCGTCCGCGCCTCCCTCCGTCAGTGCTTCATAAAAATGCTCTCTGCATCCCGCGCCGCCGCTGGCAATGACCGGCACATTCACCACTTCTGAGACCGCCTTCGTCAGGGCGATATCATATCCAGCCCTGGTGCCGTCTCCATCCATGCTGGTAAGCAGGATTTCCCCGGCCCCCAGCTCTACGCCCCGGATTGCCCATTGTACCGCGTCCAGACCTACGTCAATCCGGCCTCCGTTTTTGTACACATGGAAACTGCCGTCCTCACTGCGCTTGGCGTCAATAGCCAGCACCACGCACTGAGAACCGAAAATCTCCGCCGCCTCCCGGATCAGCTCCGGCCGGTCAATGGCGGCGCTGTTTACCGAAACCTTATCCGCGCCTTCCCTTAAAATCTGGCGAAAATCCTCAATGGTGCGGATGCCGCCTCCTACGGTGAAAGGGATAAAAACAGTTTCCGCCACCCTTCTGACCATGTCCGCCCGGATAGCTCTGGCGTCACTGGAGGCTGTAATATCCAGAAATACCAGCTCATCCGCCCCAGCCTCCCCGTAAAGGCGCCCTACCTCCACCGGATCTCCGGCATCCCGCAGGTTCACAAAGTTTGTACCCTTGACAACCCTGCCGTTGTGCACATCCAGGCAGGGAATAATTCTCTTTGTATGCATCCGAAAGCTCCCTCTATGTAAATGAAATAAAATTCTTCAGGATTTGCAGTCCCACTTTATCGCTCTTTTCCGGATGAAACTGACAGGCAAATACATTATCATGCTCCACAGCAGCGTGTACTGTAACGCCATATTCCGTCGTAGCCGCCACATCAGTAAAATCAGCCGCCCGCAAGTAATAGGAATGCACAAAATACACAAAACTGCCCTCAGGGACTCCCTTCAAAAGCCGGCTCTCCTTAGGAAAATGCAGGTCATTCCATCCAATCTGGGGCACTTTCAGGGTCTGATCACCGACAGAAATACCTTCCGGAAATCTTACAATATTTCCCGGCAAAATGCCAAGTCCTTTTACTCCAGGGCTTTCCTCGCTTTCATCAAACAGAAGCTGAAGCCCAAGGCAGATTCCCAAAAAGGGCGTCCCCTGGTCCGTAATCCGGTGAATCACATCCGTCAGTCCGTACCTGTCCAACCGCTCCATTGCCGCGCCAAAGGCACCCACACCCGGCAGCACCACCCTGTCCGCACTGAGTAAAAGCTCCGGATTTCTGGTAACTGACACACTCTCTCCCAGAAACTGCAGCGCTTTCTCCACACTCTTCACGTTTCCAGCATCATAATCGATAATTCCTGTCATTCCCGTCAGTCCGTACCTGTCCAACCGCTCCATTGCCGCGCCAAAGGCACCCACACCCGGCAGCACCACCCTGTCCGCACTGAGTAAAAGCTCCGGATTTCTGGTAACTGACACACTCTCTCCCAGAAACTGCAGCGCTTTCTCCACACTCTTCACGTTTCCAGCATCATAATCGATAATTCCTGTCATTCCCGTCTCCCACCTGTCATCAGACTCAACTCTGCTCCACTTTTTCTAACGTGAACCAGAAACAGACGCCTCCATCCACATTATCCACACCATACTGCTGCCCCATTCCTTCTATAATGGCTTTCACAATGGACAACCCCACACCGCTGCCGCCGTATGTTCTGGTGCGCGCCTTATCCACCTTATAGAATTTCTCCCATACCCGGGACAGACTCTCCTCCGGGATATGATTCCCGGTATTATAAACAGAAATCCTGGCCTGATTCCCTGTACTCTCCACGGTGACCTCAATTCTTTTTGCTTCACCACAGACATAATGGGCCGCGTTGCTGATGTAATTCATCAGTACCTCTTCCACCTTGAACTCATCTCCCCAGGCATACAGACTGTCCGGGCAGTTCAGCACAAGCTCCGCCCCGGAGTCTGATATCAGGATTTCCGCGCTGGAAAGGTAATTTCTCGTCAAGGCCGCGATATCAAAGCGCTCCATGGTAAAGCTGTCCCGGCCTTCCTCCAGTTCATTTAAACCCATCAGGCTTTTGACCATGCGACTCATACGATTGCTCTCATCCAGTATCACATCAAGATATTCATTCAGCGTTGCCGGGTCATCCGCGATACCGTCCTTCAGGCCCTCCGCATACCCCTGGATCAAAGCGATCGGCGTCTTTAATTCATGGGAGACATTGGAAAGAAGCTCCTGACGCTGTTTTTCAAGCGCCGTCTTTTGCTCCAGATCCCGTTTTAACTCATTGTTAGCTGTTTTTAACTGAGAAATGGTTTCCTCCAGGGATTCTGAAAGGGCATTCATATTCTGCCCGAGCACGCCGATCTCGTTTTTATCCTTTCCTGTATATTTGGCGTCAAAATCCAGATGTGTAATTCTTTCTGAAATATCCGCCAGCTCCAGAATCGGTTTACTGATTTTACTGGAGGTGATCCATCCGATGACCGCGGCTAAAAGTCCCGCGGAAATGCCGATCACAATCAACAGGCGGTTGGACATAGCCGCGCTCTCCGCGATGCTCTCCCTGGAAACCGCAAAAAGATACATGTATCCAACTTCCGACCAGCCCCAGATCTCAATCTGCCGGCTGGAATCCCTGATTTCCTGGGTATCAATAATAAAATAATCATCCCCCTGTTCCAGAATCTGGGCGCCGGACATTTCAATCCCCGCGTTTCCCATAATCCGGTAGGCCAGAATATACCTGTACAACTTATTTCGCACTGTTTCCAGATCCATGGCAGAATATATCAGCGGATTGTAGGTTTCATCCACAATCAGGGCAGTCAGATTATACTGCTGACACATTGCTTCCAGGGAGCCTACGAAATCCTGCTTTGCTTCGATCTCTTCTTCCGTGCTGGAATCCGTTACCGGCCCCAGCACCCCGTTATCAGCGCCGTTGATCACCAGCTCTCTGACACGTAAAAGATTATCCATCTTGTTGGAAACATAATATTTTTCCAGAAAAAACAGATTGGCCAGCACACACACCAAAATGGTAGCGGCCAGCAATATGAAATTGGTTACCGTAAACTGTGTCCGTATGGATCTTCTCTTCATGTGTTAACACTCAAACTTATATCCCATTCCCCAGATGGTCTTGATGTATTCCCCTTTATCTTTCAGCTTGCTGCGCACCTTTTTCACGTGGGTGTCCACGGTTCTGGCATCCCCAAAGTAATCAAAATTCCATACATTATTCAGAATTTTTTCCCTGGACAGGGCAATGCCCTGATTTTCCATAAAATAGGACAAAAGCTCAAATTCTTTATAGCTTAACTCCACAGGCTCGCCGTCATTTGTCACCGTGTGAGCTCCTTTGTTGATCACAATTCCGCCTGCCTCCAAAATCTCCTTTTTGTCCAGCACACCGGCCCGCCTGAGAAGTGCCTCCACTCTGGCCACCAGCACTCTGGGGCTGAAGGGCTTGGCGATAAACTCGTCCGCTCCGGTCTCAAAGCTTTTCAGCTCGTCCCTCTCCTCTCCTTTGGCCGTAAGCATCAGGATCGGCACCTGAGAAAAGGAACGGATCTCTTTTACTACCTGATAGCCGTCCATTTTGGGCATCATTACATCCAGAATCACAAGGGCAATGTCCCCTTCCGCAAAAAAAGTATCCACAGCCTCCTGCCCATCAGCAGCTTCCACAACCCGATAGCCGCTCTTTACCAGGAAATCCCTGACCAGCTTCCGCATTCTGATTTCATCATCAACGACCAAAATTTTTAACTGTTCCATGGTTCCTCCTCTTTTAGTTATTTTCCGGGAAACGGCTCTTTCCGCGAAAGAACTTAAAATCACCAGACGATGTGGTCTTCCAGGTTCTCATCGTCATACTCAAACATACATCGCTCATAAGCATTGATCAGACTGGTCTTTCCCACTCTGTCATACCTGGCGTACTTTCCCCCATAGCTCTGATGCACATGCCCATAGATAAAAAATCTCGGATGAAACTTCGTAATCAGCCAGTTAAAAATCTTAAAGCCTCTGTGAGGCAGATCCTCCGCGTCATGCAAACCTCTGGCAGGGGAATGGGTCAGTAAAATATCAAAGCCTCCATATCTGCATATCTTTGGAAGAAGCTTCAGCACTCTTCTGGTCATCTGCTCATCCGTATACTGATATTTCTTTTTATTATAGCACATGGATCCGCCCAATCCAAGAATCCGCACCCCGTTGAACATGATAATATCATCATCCACGCAGATACAGCCGCCGGGCTCTTTCCTGTCGTAACGAATATCATGGTTGCCATGCACGTAAAACACCGGAAGATTTGTCATTGTCACCAGAAATTCCAGATATTCACTGGATAAATCCCCTGCCGACAATATCACATCGACCCCGTCAAGGCAGCCCTCTTTATAATAGTCCCAAAGCAGTTTGGATTCCTCATCCGCTATTGCCAGTATCCTCATGACACTTTTCTGCCGCGTGTCCTACGCTTCCTCCACTGTTTCTACACCCTGCTGCTGTACCACAGGCTTTGCTTTCTCCTCAAGATCAGACATCTTCGGAATGGAGCCGATCACATTCTCGGCCAGCCAGTCCATGGTAACAATCTTCTCCGGAGCCATGATTTCATCCTCATCTCCCTGTATGATACCCGTCTGAGAGTAAATGATACCGGCGAACGGATTGAAATCTCCCTTGCTGATCACACTTTTCAGCAGTTTTACCAGCCTTGTGGTGCCGATCGGCAGATTCTGCGAAGTAATCACATCCACCAGTCCCGTGGACATGCCCCACCAGTAGTTCACGGATTTTCCACTGCCCACGTCGGTTTTCCAGGCGCCATCCATGAAATTTTTGATGGCCTGCTCATAGAACTTTCCCCAGTCCCATACCGGCATGGCCAGATTATTCTTCACATCATCCTCTCTGCGATATAAACCAAAGTGCCTGGCTCCCTCATCCTTATCCGGAATGATGATATCACGGCCGGATACATAGGAAACATCATTGTCGGAAAACGTCCTGCGGATATCCGCTCTCTTTCTGCTGATCCACTCCAGATAGACTTTGACACGGGGATTAATCATCTTGGCCCCCAGAGCAAACGCATTCACACAGGCCACCGTTCCATAGATCGGATAATCCGCCACATAGCCCAGCCGGTCATTTTCCGTCAGGCCTCCGGCGATGGCTCCGATCAGGAATTTGGCTTCATACATTCTGGCGGAATAGGTCCGGATTACCCCCTTGTCAGGCCACAGGGAGCAGTTTAAGATTCTCACCTCCGGGTGTTCCAGCGCCACTTTCACACTGGCATTTTAAAGCACCGGCGAAGTGGTGAATATCAGTGTGTTTCCTTCCTGTATGGCTGCTTCAATGGCCTCCTCTGGGCTCTCAAACTCAGACGCGATAAATACCTCAAACTCCGCTTCCTGATAAAAAACCTGTTCCACATGCATTCTACCCAGATCATGGGCATAGGTAAACCCGGACTGCTTGGGGCTGACCTCATGGACGAAAGCGATCCGATTCACAGGACTTTCATTGAGACTGGATAAAGGCTGTATCATCTTCTGCAGCAGAGGGACTCTGGGTTTTGTTTTCAGATCCTCCTCCGGCTCCATGCTGATCTGGGGTGTCTCCTCGCTGAGGGCATCGAACACTTTCTTACTGTTGGCGATCTTTTTCTCCAGATCCACGCCATTCATCTCTTTTACTTCCTGATAACTGTACAGCTCAATAAAATCTACCAGAGCGTCACACATTTCCTCCCAGGTCGCGCGGCTTTCCATCTTCTTGTAAGCCTTTTCAAATACCTCATAAATATAATGAAATTCAGTCCTCTCATCGTCCGTCCAGAGTTCATCAGGTTTTTTCCCAACAAGGGACTGAAGCTTTTCAAAATTTCCCTCCTCTCCGAACCAGAGGAAATTAATCCGTGAAACCTTATAGAAATCCAGAAATTCATAATAAATTTTATTTTCCTTTTCCTCCGAACGCTTTGGAATGATTCTGGTCACATTTCCGGGAACAGACACCGCGTCAAAAAATTTCAGGACGCTGACACGCTTATTGCCCTCCATCACGTAAAATCGATTCATATACTCGTAGGCCACGATAGGATCCCGGATTCCCTCCTCCAGATGAGAATTGCACAGAGACTGCCACTTGGTGCTCATCTCGGTCTTCTCCGGCAGAATCGGCATAAAATTGCCCGCGAAAGCCTGGCTTCGGCCCGCGGTCACTGTCCCCACAACCTGATCTAAGGGAATCTGAACCAGGCCGAGAGGCGCTTCTGAGGTTTCTTCTTTATCTTTTAAAATATCATCCAGAACAGTCAGGTAAGGGTACTCTCCCTTCAGCTGTTTGGCGGTGACATATAATTTACCGTTTTTGAGTGCTTTTTCGTATTCTCCTGCCATAAAACCCACCTCCTGTCATTTGGTAAGAGCACATTTGCAGTATAACATATTTATTTCAAAAGGGATACCGGGTTTTGTGAAACATTTATGAAAAAACAGACGTCAAAAAACAGATATGCCTGGCTCACGCTTCCATGGCATATCTGTCCTGTCTAAATCCGATTATTTTTACTTCTCATTCATCCGCCCTGATCCTCAGAGCTCTGGTGGCGTTTAAAACCGCCAGTACCATCACACCTACATCTGCGAAAATTGCCAGCCACATGCCTGCCATTCCCAGCGCCCCCAGCACCAGGCAGACTGCTTTTACCGCCAGAGCAAAGACAATATTCTGACGGACGATTCGCAGGGTTTTCACGGAGATTTTCATGGCCAGAGCAATCTTGGCCGGGTCATCATCCATGAGCACTATGTCCGCCGCCTCAATAGCCGCGTCACTTCCCAGGGCGCCCATGGCAATCCCAACATCCGCCCGGGAAAGCACCGGCGCGTCGTTAATGCCGTCTCCCACAAAGGCCAACCTTTCTTTTCCGCTCTTTTGCGCCAGAAGTCTTTCCACCTCTGCCACCTTATCCGCCGGTAAAAGCTCACTCCTTTCTTCGTCCAGTCCCAGTTCATCCGCCACCTTTTGTGCCACTGCCTTCGAATCCCCGGTCAGCATGACTGTCCGCTTCACACCGCAGTTTTTCAGAGCCTGAATGGCTTTCTGCGCCGTAGGCTTAATCACATCAGAAATCACGATACATCCGGCATAACAGGAATCTGCCGCTACATATACTACTGTGCCTTCCTGACCGGATGAGGGATATGTAATCTGCTCCGCATCCATCAGCTTCGCGTTTCCTGCCAATACCGTCTTTCCATCCACATTGGCTTTCACACCATGTCCGGCCAGCTCCTCAATCTCCTTCACCCGGGAAAGCTCAATCTTTTCGCCATAGGCCTTCTGCAAACTTAAACTGATGGGGTGGCCGGAAGCACTTTCAGCATAGGCCGCCGCCTTTAAAAGCCCGGCCTCGTCAAAGCCCTGCGCCGGATAAATGCCGGTGACCTCAAAAACCCCTTTGGTCAGGGTGCCGGTCTTATCAAAAACTACATATTTCGTGTCCGCCAGGGCTTCCAGATAATTGGATCCTTTTACCAGGATTCCTTTGGAAGAAGCACAGCCAATACCGCCAAAGAAGCTTAAGGGAATGGAAATCACAAGAGCACAGGGACAGCTGATAACCAAAAACGTCAGAGCTCTGGTAATCCAGTCGGACCACACAGGCCAAAGCTGAGACCAGCCCACTGTCCCGGTCAGCAGAAGAAACAACGGCGGCAGCACAGCCAGCGCTAGAGCGCCATAACACACCGCCGGGGTATAATATCTGGCAAAGCGGGTGATAAAATTCTCTGCCCGGGCCTTTTTCATACTGGAATTTTCCACCAGATCCAGAATTTTGGAAACGGTGGATTCTCCAAATTCTCTGCTGGTTCTAACCTGGATCACACCGGTCATACTGATGCAGCCGCTGATAACCTGATCTCCCTCTGCTGCCTCCCGTGGCACACTCTCACCGGTCAGGGCGCTGGTGTCAAGACTGGTTCTTCCCTCAATCACCGTCCCATCAATGGGAATCTTCTCTCCAGGGTTAACCACAATCACAGAGCCAATTTCCACATCATCCGGATCCACTTTGCGGATCTCGCCATCCACGAAAAGATTGGCGTAATCCGGGCGGATGTCCATAAGAGCAGCGATATTCTGCCGGCTCTTTCCCACAGCCACGCTCTGAAACAATTCCCCAATCTGATAAAACAGCATTACCGCCGAGCCTTCCGTATACTCTCCCAAAAGGAAAGCGCCCACGGTGGCTACCGCCATCAGAAAGTTCTCATCAAATACCTGATGATTCCTTATGCCTTTCCAGGCTTTTCGCAAAATATCATAGCCAATGATCAGGTAGGGGATCAGATACAGTATTGCCTGAACCAGTACCGGCAAATCCACCAGCCGGCAGATCAATGTGATCACGACCAACGCTGTGAAAGAGATGATAATTCTGTATAATGTACGCTTTTGCTTCTGATTCATCTCATTGCCTCCTGCGTCCGGTCAACAGACGCGCTTCTTTCCGAAAATTCTCTATTCAATTTCTGATTCCCTACAGGAAAATTTCGCAGTCATCCTCCACTTTTCTGCAATTGGCCAGGGCCTGCTTCATCACCGCGTCCACATCCGCACCATCCTCAAATTCCACTTTCAGCTTCAGGGTCATAAAGCTTAAGGAAGCGTCTTTTACGCCGGCAGTTTCCTTTACCGCTGCCTCCATTTTCGCAGCGCAGTTAGCACAGTCAACATCTACTTTATAGGTCTTTTTCATGGTATGTTCTCCTCTTTATTTAAGGTATAGGCTGTGTCTGCAGCCACGTTTGCTTACTCCTCCACATGCTCCATGCCCATACTGATAATGGTGCGCACATGATCATCATCCAGTGAGTAAAAAATAATCTTCCCTTCCCGCCTGAACTTCACCAGCTTGGCATCTTTCAGGATCTTCAGCTGGTGGCTTACCGCCGGCTGGCTTAAATTCAAAAGCTGCGCGATATCTCCCACACAAAGCTCGCTGACAAACAGCGCGTACAGAATCCGGATGCGTGTGGTATCGCCGAACACCT
>JAJQGR010000047.1 GCA_021200345.1 Lachnospiraceae bacterium
GTCGGGTCTGGGTTCATGTGGAACGGGCGCTCTATCAGACGGCGGAGAACACGCTGAAACGCCTTTCATATGCCTTCACAGAGCAAAGCGCTCACACCAGTATCCATCAGGAGATGATGGTCAGCCAGGTCAATGCGCAGGAACGGGAAATAGACTCGCTGCGGGAAATTCTTTCTCTGGGCAGCCCCCGGGAGGCACACCTGCCCAAGGACTTGACGAGTGAAGCATTCGATGGGCGGCAGGAGAATCCAGAGCCGGTATCATCCGCTGAAATGATCTTTCCCCAGGGCGATTTTAAACAGAATCCGGAAGCACCTTCTCAGGAACCGCAGGCCGAAGCAGAGGGATGGACGAAAGAGGTACATACCAGGACGGTGGAAAAGGCGGCTAAGACGCCCGCGGACGGAACCGGCGATAAAAAGCATCCGCCAAACGAGCGGGCGCAGCAGACTGCCTCAAAGAAAACGCCGGGGAAAACCGGGGAAAGAGCCGGGCAGCCGGTTTTATCAAATGAGAAACCGGAATTCTCTGATGAGGCCGCGGTTCAGAAACCGGTACTGTCAGAAACTGTGTTCGGTCAGTCTCTTAAGACAGCCACAACGGGTGACAGGACGCCTGAGGAAATCCCGGGCAGCCGGAAAGAAAGCACCGAAAGAGAAGGAGATTATTTTGAGCAGATCCTGAACCGTTATCTGTCGATTGTCTATCACACGGAACAGGAGGCCAGGACAGAAATTCATCCATTGAATTTATCTGTTCGGACAGGGGAGGAGGCTGAATCCTGGGAGAATGTGCAGGTCATGGAAGCCGGGACAGAGCAGACAGGAGAGAAAGCGTTCCTGAAACAGGCAGAAGCATTTCCTACCGGGCAAATATTATCAGAGGGAGGAAACGGCGGGGAGCCTCAATTGCTTCCGCCGGCAGCTGAAAAAGAGAGAGGGTATTTCACAGACGGAAAAGAGACCGGAAAATTCGTTTATGAGCCGGAAAGCCGCAGAGAGCAAAACGGGCATCCGGCACAGGAAATCCCTGCCCGGCTGGTTCATCCGGCTGAGGAAGAGAGTGAGACGCCCGGGATGAATGAAAGCGGGAAACCAACCAGGGAGCAGCCTCGGGAGGTGCTTTCAGAAGGAAAAACAGCACAGCCTTTGGAACCTGCGGACACTTTCAGACAGAAAGAAAGCGGGAAGCCATCTGACAAAGGGGAAACGGTTCTCTTAAAAGAAGTGCGGCAGATTTCCCAACAGCTTCATACAGAAAGGGAAACCCGCAGTGAGGAGCTTACGTCTCTGGATCGCACTCGTCAATGGATTCAGCGTGAGGCGGCTTTTACGGAAAAGGAAACCGTCAGGGAAGCCGATCTGTATTTGGCGCAGGGCAATCCGGAAGAGGAAGAGACTCCCGACCGGTCACTCCCCCTGGAGAGTGGACAGCCGGTGCCACAGGAACCGGCCCAAAACCCTGGCGCCACGCAGATCATTCAAAGGACCACGGAACATATCTTACAGCAGATGGAAACCCAGAGGCAGAGTCTGGTGACCCAGACTGCGCAAGCCCTGGAAGGAGACGCCCGCGCAGAATATGTGCAGTCGGAACCGATATTGCTCAAAACAGAAGGCAGACCGGAATCGGAAGAGGAACAAAAGCCTTTGCGGCAGCGGGATTTTCCGCCCCCTGTCATTCAGGGAGATTTGGTCAATATCCGGCAGAATTCGGAGCAGGTGAACCTGTATTATGACGGGCAGAATTCTTCCGATGGTCAGGAGGCGACAGAAAAAGGGGATGAGGAGCAGCTGATAGCCCAGCTTCAGGAAATCAACCGCAGAAATGTGGAGAATTACCAGCGCTATCAGGAGCTTTTGAAGGTTCGTCAGGAAGAGGAAAAAAGACAAAGACAAAAGGAGAAGCCCGCGGCCATGAAAATGCGGGAGGAAAGCCTGAAAGCACTGGAGAATCCTCAGCTTGTCATAGAAGAGCATTTCAAAAAGAGCCCTCAGGAGGGAAAGACTCTTTCAGCCGCCAGACAGGCCATGGAGGATCTGATTCCGGAGGAGACCAGGGCGGTGTATGAGAAGGTTCTGGAAATGCAGCAGGCACGCTTAACCTCCGCGGATCAGGGAGAGGCTGAACGAAATACCAGCCTGAATGAATTCATTTACGATATCAGTCAGACTGGGTGGGAAAAGGAATCCCAAACGTCTGAACCGCCTGAAAATCAGAGAGAAATTCTGCAGGCAACGGACCGGGTGATCGAACAACGGCGGGAGTATGAGAATGTTTCCGTGCCGACGGATAACAGAGAATGGACTGAGAGTCGAAATCTGTCTCTGATTCATAAGTCTCAGGAAAACAGGCTTGATGAGGAAGAACTGATGGAGCTCCTTACACAAAACAGTCTCCTTCAGAGGAATACCAATGTGACTAACCGGGTGGAGGAGAGAAACAGGGAAGAAAATATCGTTGTCCGTCAGCAAAATAACAGTACCCGGTATGAGGAAAAGGAAGACATGGAAACACTCATCCAGAGAGGCGTTCAAAGACAGATGGGAGTTCTCTCGGATCAGATTTATTCCAGGCTGGAGCGGCGTCTGGCAAATGAAAAAAAGCGCCGCGGCTATTGACACAGGCGAAAGGAGGAGATAAGGGATGGCCACCACAATTGTACAGAACGCGTTAAACTCCCTGACCGGAAATGTGCCCAAAGCAATTTTATTTGTCAGAAGCCCGCAGGCCTCCGCTTCGGAGACGGCAGCCATGCAGTCCGCCGACAACCTGCGCAGCAGTCTGGATATGGTGCAGATCACGGCCAGTGTACTGACCCAGGGAAGCCAGACCTACAGCTCCGTCAAAAAGAGCGGAGTTACGACGAATTCCGGTTATCAGGCCCTGGAGGTACAGTATAATCCAAATTCCATTTCTCTCAATACCCAGGGCGCAGGCAAAAGAATCCTGTACTCCGGAGGCAATCTGGGGGGAGAGGCCGTCAATCAGACCGTCCAGAGCTATGAAAACGCGATCTCCGTGCTGTCCTGCCAGCTGGTCTTTGACGCGGTGAATGTGGCTGACACCTTTATGCTGGAAAATATGAATCTGTCGCTTTCCAACGTGGTTTCCACCTCCGCCAGCGCTGTCAAAAAGGTGCTGGGAGGTACTGCCTATACGGTGCAGCCGCAGATGGACGGCATTATGGCGCTTTTGACCCAGACCGCCACCAGACAGGTCATTTTTTCCTGGGCGCGGATGTTTTTCCGGGGAGAGCTGACCAGTGTGGACAGCACCTATACCATGTTTAATAAAAGCGGAGACCCGGTTCGGGGAACCATCGACATTTCCATCAGCCAGACCAAAGAATCTCCGGGAGATAAGCTCTACTGGAACGATGTGTTCTCCTCTGTATTCGGAAATGCCAGCGTGTCCAAAACGACCGGCTCCACCAGCCTGTTCAGTATGATTACAAACAATAACTTCCTGAATTTGAACCTGTGACGAAAGGAGGCCTCCTTGAGTACCGTTAGCAGCCTGTTGACATCCACTCTGGCCGGCATGACCGGCAATGTACAAAAAGCCTATATTGAGATCACAGACCGGCGTAAAAGCTCCGTTTCCGTGGAAAGCTCAGTGCCCGCCGGCGGAGGCTCCTCATTGACAAGCATGGTCAGTAAGGGGATGGACGCGGCATCCTCGACTGTCACCGCAGCGGCCGCCGCAGTGGGAATCAGCCTGGGAACCAAAAAGACCTTTGTGGTAAAGTTCAATCCCTCCAGCCTGCACTTAAGCGGCTACGGCGGAGGACGGGTTTCAAAGACCGATTATACTGACAATAAAGGTGAGATTGCCATGGCGGAAGGAGACCTGCGTATCGGCATGGATGTGAAGCTGCTCTTTGATAAGACAGATCCCGCGGACGCTTTTATGGCTGACAATCTTAACACGTCTCTCACCTCCATTGCCACAAACGCGGCAAAGGCGGCGCTGAGTCTGGCGGGCAAATCCAACTATTCCGTTCAGCCGGAGGTGGAGGCCTTTACTGCGGCTCTCCACTCTGAGGAGACCCGGAATATCGCGTTCTGCTGGGGCAGCATGAGGTATGAGGGAATTCTGGAGCGGGTTTCCGCCAGATATACCATGTTTAACACCCTGGGATATCCCACCAGAGCGGAAGTGACCCTGTCCATGGTCTGTGTGGACAATGATGTGGCGATGGGAAATATGGGGGTCTGGACGCAGTATTACCGGAAAGCCTTTGGAAGCGGGAGCAGCAGCCTTGTGACCGCCTCCCAGAAGACAAGCAGCCTGTTGAATTTCAAATTGTAATGATAGGAACAGAGGCGGGGCATGGCATCATTTACCTATTCTGAACTGAAAACAAAATATGAGAATTTCACCTTTCCTGTGGCGGTCATTAAAATCAATGGCAAAAATCTGGCGGATAATACCGACGGACTTGCGGGGTCCGATATTGAGGTGGAGATGACCAGCGGTTTTGAGGCGTCCATCGCCGTCTTCTGGATTTACAACTGCTATGACTGGATCAACAGTGAGTTTATGTTTGACAAGGTGAAAGAATATATTTATCTGGGCTCCAGTGTGGTGATCAGCCTGGGATACGGATCCAGCGCCAGAGAGGTTTTCAGAGGCTTTATCTCCGGCGTCCGGTTTGTCTTTCCCATAGACGGTGTGCCGGGGATTGAAGTGACTGCCATGGATGTGAAGGGAATCATGATGAACGGCAGCTATTCCAAACAGCTGACCGCCACGGATTTTTCCGGGGCAGTGAAGGAGATCCTGGAAAAGACCGCCTATTCCAGGCTGAAGTCTGACGATGTGATCACAGGCATCGATATCACGGACACACCGGATAAAAACAGCAAAAATCCGGAGAAAACCATTGAAATGGTCTGTGAGAGCGACTATGAATTTGTGGTGAAAGCGGCGAAGAAATATAATTATGAGTTCTTTTCTCTTGGCGGTACCGTATATTTCAGAAAGGCCAAAAACAATACCGAGGTGCTGATGGAGTTAGGTCCTGGCAACGGGCTGCGCTCCTTTGAGATCGGCTATGATTTTACCGGTCTGGTGGAGACAGTGGAGGTCAGGGGAATGGACGTGGGAAAGAGCGAGGCTATTTCCTCCAGGGAGAAGCTGAGCAATAAGATTTCCCAGGGAAGCCATGCAAAGGCTCTTCTGGGGAGCTCCCAGAAAGTATATATTGACCCGACGGTTTCCTCCGTCAGCGAGGCGGGATACCGGGCCGGGTACCTGGCGGAGGATATTTCCTACCGGCTGGGAACCCTGGAGGCGGAATTCATCGGCATGCCTGAACTGGTGCCGGGACGCTTCCTCAAAATCAAAAGTCTGGGAACGGCGGCGTCCAATACCTTTTACCTGGTGACTGTCAGACATATCATGGACAGTGACCGTGGATACATTACGCAGGTAGTGGGAAAGGCCGCGAGTATGGAATAAAAAGCAGTCCTGAATGTCAGCTGTAAAGGAGAATACATGGCACTTTTTGATATCATCGATGATATGACCGAAAAACAGATGATGAAAACAGAAACCGGCGACAACCGGATTTTTGGTGTGGTGGTAGGGCAGGTCGCCTTAAACTACGACAAGGATATGCCGGGCCGGGTCTGTGTCACCGTACCCACCAGGGATGAAGGTGCCAATGAACTGAAGTGGGCCAGAGTCGCCATGATGTCGGGAGGAAGCGGTTGGGGGCATTATTTTCTGCCGGAGGTAGGAGATCAGGTGCTTTTGGCTTTTGAACAGGGCAATATAGAAAAGCCCTACGTGATTGGCTGTATCCCAAAGGACAGCGACGAGATTGTGACAGGGTCCGTGGATGAGGACAATCAGTTTAAAAAAATAGCCACCAGAAATGGGAACCTGCTTTGTTTTGAGGATAATAAAGAGGGAAACGGTGAGAAAGACAAGGTGAAGCTTATTACCGCCAAACAGCTCCATCGGATTGAACTGGACAATGAAAACAGTCTGATCGTGATTTCCGATAAAGACGGAAAAAATCAGATCAAAATGGATACCAAAAACGGTGCCATGGAGGTCATCGCTGAAAAAAAACTGACCATTAAGGTGGGAGAAAAAATTGAGGTCAGTATGGACGGCAGCAGCGGAGAAATTTCCATCAAGGCTTCCAAACATACGGAAAGCATGCAGAGCGAGGTCTCTATCGCCGCCAACAGCACTCTGAAGCTGGAGGCAGCGACTCTTGAGGCAGCCGCCAAGGGATCGCTGAAGCTTTCCAGCAGCGGCGCGGTTACCATTTCCGGAACACCGATCAAGATCGGATAGGGGGATGAGATGAGTACAGGAATGAAATTTCCAATTCAGATCAATCAGGGAACAGGGAGATTTGCCCTTTCCTCAGGGAAGGACAGCGTAAGAGAATCCATTTATCTGATTCTGATGACACAGAGGACAGAAAGATTTTTGAGACCTGATTTCGGAAGTGATCTGATGTCCTATCCTTTTATGGATATTAACAGCACTACGGTCAATATGATGATGCGTTCTCTGAAAGAGCAGATTCAGTCTCAGGAGCCCAGAGTCAGGAATGTGGAAATCAGCACGGATTCTGAGGTGAGGGACGGCTGCCTTTTGATCAATATTGATTATGAGATCAGCGAACTGGGCGACCAGGACAGCCTGGTGTTCCCTTTCTATCTGGAAATGCCTGCCGAGGAGGCTTATGAGCCCGGAGAGTATGAGGAAGAATTATGAATCAGTATGAGATTGATGATCGTTCCAGAACCCAACTGGAGGAGGAAATGGAGACTCTGGCGGCATCCTATGTGCCGGAGTGGCGCTTTGACCGGGAAAATCCGGACATTGGCTCTGCTCTGGTGAAGGTTTTTGCCGGACAGATGTACGGCAACATTGTCCGCTGCAATCAGGTCCTGGAAAAATACCATACGGAATTTGTGAATCTTCTGGGAATTTCCCTGCTTCCCGCCCGGCCCGCGCAGGCTGTGGTTATCATGGAGCCGGTTCAGAATACCATTCCCGGCGTGGAGGTCTTAAAGGGAACCCGCCTTCTGGCGGATGTGGATGACTATGACGGACAGATTATTTTTGAGACGCTGCATGATCTTTACGTCACCGCAGCCACGCTCAGAGCCGTCTTTATGACGGAGAAAAAGACCGGCGCTATTGTGCCGCTTCTGGGACATTTTGAACCTCCGGCCATTGTGGAGGAGTTGTCCGGCACCGGGGAAAACATAAATCCCGCGGAGAGCGGGCTGAAGCCCTTTTATCTGTTCTCCTCCAAAGAAAAGGGAATCGGTCAGCATGCCCTGCTGATCTATCATTCCCGGGCGCTGGATGTGGAGGATGACAATATTTACATCAGATTTACCGGGGGAGGAGAGCTGATGGAGGCCCTCCGCCGGGGAGACTTCTGCTTTCAGTACTATTCGGAGGAAGGGCTGATTACGGTGGAAGAGGTAAAGCCTGCGGATGACAGCACTCTGATTCTCAGAAAGCAAAAGAAAAATAAAAGGGTGGAGATTGATTCTGGCACTTACGGCCTGTTGGTGCTGAAAGCGCTGAAACCTGTGCAGAATACCTTTACTCTGGAGGATCTGCGGATTTCCTCCTCGGGGAAGGCTGTGAGCGCGGAATTTGTGGGTAACGGCAATGAGGATTTGGATCCGGAGAGTTTTTTGCCCTTTGGCGATACTTTGTCCTTATATCAGGAATGCTATATCGGTCACGACGCTTATTTTTCCAAGGCAGGAGCGCTTGTCAGTGTGGAGTTTGACCTGTCCATTCAGGAGCATCGCATTCTGGGACCTCAGAGGCAGGAGGATACGGAGTTAAAACTGATCAAAAAGAAGCCAAAGGTCTACTGGACAGATGCGGCGGCGGACGTCAGGGCGGATGAGGTGTCTCTGGAATACTTTAACGGACTGGGCTGGAAAAAATTAAACTGCCTGACAGAAAACCGCAATATGTTTGCCGCAGATACCAATGTGAAATATAAAATTGCTTTCTGCTGCCCGGCCGACTGGGAACAGGCCGGCGCCGGCGCATTCCAGGCCAGATGCATCCGGATTCGTCTGTTAAAAACGGATAATTGCTATATGGTTCCCTCTGTCCATCATTATCCGGTGATCAGAAACCTGAAAATTTCTTTTTCCTACGAGGACTCCTACATGAAGCCGGAACACCTGGTTTCCATCTGCGGAACAAGGAAAACGGATCTGACGCGGGAAATCCTGGCCTCGGAAAGATTTACCGCATTCTCCGGCGGAGAGTATGCGGACGACGGTCTGTATCTGGGCTTTGATAAAAAACTGGAAAAGGGCCCCGTAAGCCTGTTATTCCAGCTGGATGACAGTGCCCGCTTCCAGGGGGTGAACTGCAGCTTTTATTACAGCAGCCCCAGGGGGTTTCAACAGATGAAGATTCTGGATCACACTCTGGGCATGTCCCGCCCGGGAACGGTTCGTTTCCTGCCGCCTTCGGATATGTGCCGCGTTTCCATGGAGGGACACAGTCTTTACTGGATTAAGGTCAGCCCTTCTGCGCCGGCTCCCTCTTTTGTTCCCACAGAGCCGCCCTTTATCCGCAATATCTGCTTCAACGCGGTGGAGGCAGCCAATGTGGAGACCAGAAATGAGGAAAATTTTTATCTGGAGGAGGCCCGTCCCAATATGGAGATCGCGCTGGGCGTGTCTGATATTCTGGATATGGAGCTGTGGGTGAACGAGAAAAACACCATTTCCCGGCCGATGATGCGCCGAATGCTTGAGGAGACGCCGGAGGATGTGCGGGCCGAGTATGATCTGATGGGGGAAATTACCTCTTTCTATGTCAGGTGGGTGGAGACTGACCGGCTGGATTTTGCCCCCCAGCGCAGGAGCTATCTGCTGGATCGGCTGAACAGCGTGCTGACCTTCGGGGATGGAATTCAGACGGATTTCCCCCGGGTGACCGATACGGTGGCTTTTAAAGCTGTGCTCCGCCGCTGCTGCGGACAGGAAGGTAACGTGGAGCCCGGGCGGATCAACAGCGCCATGGGCAGCCTGATGTTTATCAGTGAAATATACAATCCGGTGAAAGCCTACGGCGGAAGCAGCATGGAAAGCTTAGAGGGCGCCCTTCGCCGGGGAGCCAATATGATCAAATCCCGCAGACGGCTGGTGTCCATGGATGATTATATTCAGGAAATCATGGGATATTCCGACCTGATCGCCCAGGTAAAGGGTGTGACGGGGAGAACAGCGGATGGGGAAAGGTGTGACGGCGCTCTGACCTTCCTGATTCTGTTAAAAGATTTTGAGGTCGGTTCCTATTCTTTCCACAGCCTGTCAGGCTCTTTAAAAAAGCATCTGCAGGAAGCCTGCGAGCTGACGGTAGGACCGGATGACCTTTATCTGATGGAGCCGGTTTACGCTTCGGTCAGTGTGGAGCTCTGGGTGAGAGTCCGGCAGATGGACGACAGCTTTGAAGCGCAGAATCTTCTGCGGGAAACCCTGGAGCGGTATCTGAATCCGGTGACCGGCGAATCAGGCAGAGGCTGGCCTATCGGGACTCTGCCCAAACGAACCCAGCTTCTGATCCGTCTGAATATGCTTCGCAGCACAGCCGTGGTCAGAAGAATGTCGGTCACGGTCGCCTGGCGGGATGCCGTGGGTGAACATGAAGCGGATTTAGACAGCGCCCCCGCCAATCCATTTTTTGTCTGCAGGAGCGGAGAGCACAGGGTTCATGTTTCATTATCAGATGAATAGCCCTCAAGGAGGAATTTTCGATGCTGAATGATCGAAATCTGGATGATAAGACATACGATGAGCTGATGGCGGAAGCCATGATCGAGATTCCCATGTATTCGAAGGAGTGGACGAATTTTCTTCCCTCGGATCCGGGCGTCACGATCCTTGAGAATTTGACGGCTTTTGAGATCCTGCAGCAGAACCATATTAACCAGATTACGCCGGCGGTTCGCTCCAGACTTTTGAGACTTGTGGGCTTTCCCGCGAAAAAAGGCCGCTGTGCCAGAGTAT
>JAJQGR010000139.1 GCA_021200345.1 Lachnospiraceae bacterium
TAACAAAATTTCCTTGATTTTAAAGGAAAAAACACTTGACTAAATAGGGAGGAAAACCTATGAATCCAGGAGAAAAAAGGCCCATATACCAGAGCAGGTTATTTAAACAGATTCTTGTCATTGGGTTTTTGGCTCTGTTCTTTATTATTTCAAATGCTATTGTTGGTGGAAAAATCCTTACATGGGTGAATATCAGATCTATATTGATGACATCAGTATTTTCTATTATCGTAGCAGTTGGCTTGACTTTTAACAATGCCGCAGGCGTTGTTGATTTATCCGTTGGAGCATCCATAATATTGGCATGTTCTTTCAGCTCAATTGTTGTGCAGGATTTTAACTTTGGATATGCTGGTTTAATTATTGTCAGTCTTGTTGTGTGTATTCTTTGTGAGATCATTACTTACAGCTTGATAGTGTTCCTGAAGTTGCCTGCGTGGATTGCAGGGTTGTGTATGGCAATGATCTACGAAGCAATTGCAACAGTATTTATGCTTGGTCGGGTTGAAACCAGTGGAACTTCTATTATTTATCTGAAAGTTTGCAGAGCGCTTGGCAGATTCCCAGGAATTTTTGTCGTTGCTGCGGTTGTTCTGGTTATAGGGTATTTCTTATATAACAAGACATCTTTTTCCATGAATATCAGGGCAATGGGAAGTAATTCCGCAGTTTCGGAGGCAGTTGGTATTGGTAGGATTAAAACTATGTTCACAGCGGCTTTATTAGCTGGATGTATGTTTGGCATAGCGGCAGTAGTCCAGTTGAGCTATGTTGGACAAATTACACCGCAGAATGGTCTTGGAAGTCTGTCGACGATTTTTAAACCTTTGGCAACGACGCTGCTTGCGGGATCTTTCTCCAGAATTTTCAACAGGATGATTGGTGTTGCCCTTTCAGCGATTTTTATTGCTTCCTTATTTAATGTGCTGACAATGTTGGGCGTTCCCTCTGGAACAGGACAGGAGATTACCCTTGGTTTGAGCGTTATTCTTTGTGGAGCACTTTCCAATATGGGCAATCAGAAGGTGGTGAAATAATGGGAGAACAAATTCTGAAAATTGAGAATGTAAGTAAGAGCTTTGGCAGAACAAAAGCCAATAGTAGTGTTAATCTCTCCATTAATCGTGGTAGCATTCATGGACTGGCAGGGGAGAATGGTTCTGGAAAATCTACGCTGGCATCGATAATCTGCGGTATTTACACAAAAGATTCTGGAAATATATATAAGGACGGAGAGTTGTATGAGGCAAAAAAACCGCAGGATGCATATCATCACCACATCGCGATGGTAGTACAGGAACTGGGTGTAATTCCGGAGCTTTCCGGTGAAATTAATATGTATCTGGGAAGGATGGAGAAATACACGACGGGAGGAATTATCAATTTCAAAAAAATGGAGGCTGATGCTGAAATAATTTTTGAAAAATGGCATTTGACTAAAGTGCCGTTAAAATGTCCTGCGGAGGAGCCTTCTATCGAGCAGCGTAAAATTTTGGAATTGGCAAGGGCACTGGTCATTGACCCGGATTTACTGATTATCGATGAAATGTCTCAGGCATTGTCGAAAGACAGTCGGGATGTCCTGTATGAATTTATGAAATATTTTGTGGAGCAAGGCCGCTCAATTCTGATGATAACCCATGATTTGGAGGAAATGCTGGAGCAGTGCGATGAGGTATCTATTTTGCGGGATGGTGAGATGGTATGCACAAAGCCAGCTTCAGAGGTTACTCTCGAGGAGCTTAAGCGTTTGATGATCGGGCGCCAAGTGACTGGGGATTATTACCGGAATGATAGTAATGAAGAATATGAGAATGAAGTAATTTTGGATGTGCAGCATTTATCGACGCATGACGGTAAGGTAAATGACGTGTCTTTTCAACTACATAGGGGAGAAATCCTGGCGGTATGTGGATTGAGTGACGCGGGCATTCACGACCTTGGCAAGGCACTGTTCGGACTGGAAGGTCATCATACGGGAGAGATTACAGCGGTTTCCAAAAATCTGAAAATTAAAAATTCTGAAGATATCATTCGAGCTGGAGGCGCCTATCTTTCTAAAGACCGCGATGAAGATGGTCTGATGCTGGAGAGCAGTATACAGAATAATCTTGTTCTTCCATCTGCTGGGTTACTTGCAAAGGGACCGTTTTTCCTGAGCCCGGCAGTGACAAATAAATTTGCGAATAAGATTTCTGATCGCTTTGAAATAAAGGCCAGGAATAATAGACAGGCTGTAAAAAGATTAAGTGGTGGCAATAAACAGAAAGTGAACCTTGGACGTTGGCTTGCCAAGGATCTGGATTTTATAATTCTCGATTGTCCTACCAGAGGCGTAGACATCGGAGTGAAAGCTTATATTTATGAGATTCTGAAAGAATCAAAGAAAAAAGGTCTGGCGGTACTGATGATTTGTGACGAATTGACAGAGGCTACAGGGATGGCAGACCGAATGATTGTGATGAGAGAACACGCAATGAGCGGAATTTTAAGCCGCACCACAGATTTTAATGATGAGAAGATTGCAGAGGTGATGCTATGAAAAATAAAATAAAGGGCAGAATCGCAAAAATTGATATTAATGATATTATGCCAGTATTTATTTTACTGGCGATCCTAATTGTTTTCGGCATTGCGACAAAGGGGGCAATCTTTTCACTTTCCAATTTACAGGATCTGTTTAATCAGTCTGTTGTAACTTTAGCCGCAGGTCTCGGTATGATATTCGTTGTTTCTATGGGAGGTACTGATATTTCTCATGGATCGTTGGTCGCAACAATATGTGCAATCATTTGTATTTGTGCAGATCAGTTCGGGGCGTGGACGGTGTTTCCTGTAGCAATTTTGGTTGGGGTATGTTCCGGATTATTTATTGGTATTTGCAACGCTATTTTTAAAGTCAATTCTTTTATGCTGACTTTGTCTATGCTGATCGCATACAGGGCAATGAGCAATTTATTGTTGCGCAATAATGAATATTTCTTTCCCTCTAGCCTGGATTTTGTTAACGGTATGTTGTTTAAGGTTATTGCGATTGTTGTATTGCTTGTTATATTTGGCTATATACTTATGTATACGCCGTTCGGCAATTATTTAAAGGCAATTGGGGAAAATGAAAAGGCTGCAATTCATGTTGGCATTAATGTGAAAAAAGTCAAAATTATGGCATTTGTGATTTCCGGAGCGATGGCTGGTGTTGCGGCAATATTTACTATGGCTCGTATCGGCGGAACATCTACTACCACAGGCGTAGGTTTGGAAATGAGGGCGTTGCTTGCAATGTATCTGTGTGGTGTCCCTGTTCACGGAGGATATCACACAAAAATTCATAAACTGATTATTGGGGCACCCACAGTTATGTTGTTGGAAAAAAGTTTGGTATTATGTGGTTTTTCTGGTGGCTATGTTCAGTTGATTAAAGGGCTGATTCTTCTTGCTGCGGTTGTTATTTCTAACAATGTATCCGGAGATAGTCAGCGATGGTTTAGGAAAAAGCGCCAGGCTGCGGAAACAGGTGCGGGTGAGATGCAGATGTAAAGGAGAACTTTATTATGGAAACGAATAAAAGATTACTTAAGCGGGGAGTTACTTTGTTTAGTTACAGTGACTTGCTGAATGTGTGTATGACGATGGAAGACTGTTTCAAGGATATGGCTGATATGGGTGTGACCTGTGTTGAAATTTTGGCTGGTCACGTGGAGAATTATCCGAATCCTACATCAGCTTGGATTGATTATTTTCGCAGTCTCTGTGAGAAATATCAGATTGAGCCGGGGGAATACGGCCACTGGTATGACACACGCGTATATCAGGACCATTATCTGGACGTGGATGAAAGCTTGGAATATCTGGAGAAAGATTTCAGAATTGCGCATTTATTGGGATTTAAAGTGTTGCGCACTAAGTTGACTGCTCTGAATATGAATTGCGATCCAGTTCCTGGATGGGAAAAGTATCTTGAAAAGGCGATTATCCTGGCAGAAAAATATGATGTGGTTATGTGTTCAGAGATACACAGACCGACAGCGCTTACTACCCAGCATATTCAGGATTATATTGGCTTTATTGAAAGAACGGGAACCAAGCACTTTGGATTTAATGTGGATTTTGGAATCTTTCAGAATAAATTCCCCGAAATCGTGGCAAAGAAAGGCCAGTCAAAGCGTCTGAAAATGCCTGAAACATTTAGTTATCCTGAGGATCTGAAAATCGTTCTTCCGTATACGCACTGCTGTCATGCAAAATTTAATTATATGGATGATAATTTTGAAGAGATCACGATTCCGTATAAAGAAATTTTACAGGTATTAAAGGATGAAAAGTGGGAAGGTTGCCTGATCAGTGAATATGAAGGTCCGCGCAAAGATGAACCTGATTTCGTGTACAGTCAGTTGCGAAAGCATCAGATTCTAATGAAGCGTATTCTTGGATATTAAGGAGGGCGATTTCAATGATTGAAAAAACAGTGATTCAAACAAGGGGATTTCATAATATTTCCGATGAAAATGGGAACATTACAGGGTTTCAGTTTTGTATAGCACATAGATATTACAGAGGCATGTATCTTTCTCAGTTTCGTGTGGGAACCATTACTGTGGATGATATGAGTTACGGGAATGATGATGTAACATTTGAGTTCTATGGAAGAGAATATACGGCGGAAGAACTGAAAAAAGAGGGTAAGGTATGGTGGCAAGTACCTGATGTGGCAACAATCAAAATAAAGAAGTCGGGAGGACTTTCTCAAGGTTTTCATGATATAACCGTTCGCTTTGGATGGATATGTAATTATATTGGGCCGGATCGTGAGGATCCAGACTACGGAGTCAATTTTGGTGGTTTTGAGCATAAGAAGCGATTGATTATCGTTTAGAAGAGATGGCATCATATCAGCTGTACGGTATGATGTATCCGATTTAATGTCTGTTTATTATTACTATATTACTATAGGGGATTTGTATTAACTGACAGGGGGCAGATGGAACTAATGTCAGCCCTCGCTTTTAAAGCATATTTGCAAAAAACGCAGAAGCCGCTGTCTTCAGAGGAAATGACCTCTCCAGCAGCGGCTTCGCTTTATGCCCAATTCCTCCAAAATTCTGTCAACGTCATAGTCCGGCGCGAATTTTCGCGCTGCGTCTGCAATCGTGTTGATCCGGAAAAGATCGCATCCCAATTATCGCATAATCTAATCCCAGAAATAGAGTTGACTTTCAGTGAGAATTTGGGGATAATATTACAATACCACTCTGGATCAGGAGGAACGGTAATGATTTCAACTATACCGGCAGAGCTGTCGACCTTGATAGAACAGGGAGAATCCCTGACAGTGGAATTCAAAAAGTCCACAACGGATATTACTAAAGATGTATATGAAACGGTATGCTCTTTTTCCAACCGGGAAGGCGGCCATATCTTTTTTGGTGTTAAAGATGATGGAACTGTTCTTGGGATACAAGAGGATAAGATTGAGGAAATGAAGAAAAATTTTGTTACCACAATCAACAATGGGCAGAAAATATATCCTCCAATGTATTTGCAGCCATTGGAATATGATGTTGATGGAAAGCGAGTCCTCTATGTTTATGTGCCGGTCAATCCCAGTGTTTGTCGATGTTCTGGGCGCATATATGATCGCAACAATGAGTCGGATATTGATATAACCAATAATGAGTACTTGGTGTATCAGCTTTATGCCAGAAAACAGGATACTTACTATGTCAACAAAGTATTTCCAGTCTTCACTGTCGCTGATTTGCGCCATGATTTGATGGAGCGTGCGCGTAATATGACGAAAGTCCGGACTCAAAATCATCCGTGGAGAGGTATGACGGATGAGGAAATGCTCCGCAGCGCTAAACTGATTCTATCCGATCCCCAAACAGGAAAAGAAGGAATTACGTTGGCAGCTATTCTATTATTCGGCTCCGATAATTTAATTGCATCGGTACTTGCCCATCATAAGACTGATGCCATTATGCGAGTTTATAATGTGGATCGGTATGATGATAGAGATGTAATCGTAACCAATCTGCTTGATAGCTATGACCGGCTGATTGCGTTTGGCGAGAGACATTTGAATGACTTGTTTACCATGGATGGGATTATCAGTGTCAGTGCCAGAGATAAAATCCTTAGAGAAATTGTGTCTAATCTTCTTGCACATAGAGATTTTTCTAATGGTTATGTGGCAAAAATGGTTATTGAGAAAGATCAGATTTTTACTGAAAATGCGAATCGTTCACATGGTCATGGAAATTTGAATCTGGCTACGTTCAGACCATTCCCTAAGAATCCGCCCATCTCCAGTATGTTCAGAGAAATTGGATTGGCGGATGAATTGGGGTCAGGTATGAGGAACACATATAAATATACACGCCTCTATTCCGGCGCGGAACCACAGTTTGTAGAGGGTGAAGTGTTTCAGACGATTATCCCATTGAGTGAGGCTGCTACTACAGTGAAAGTGGGCCCTTACGTTAGCGATAATGAGAGGGGCCATGAGAGGGGCCATGAGAGGGGCCATGAGAGGGGCCATGATGAAAGCCGTGAACAGAAAACTGCAAGACTATTAGAGTATTGTATGGAGCCAAGGTCGAGAAACGAAATGCAGGAGTATTTAAATATAAGCAGTCGCGGATATTTCAAAAGAGCTTATTTGGAGCCACTTCTGAAAGAAAAAGCGCTCAAAATGACAATACCTGATAAACCGCAAAGTAGAAATCAGAAGTATGTGAAAATATAATTTTTCCATATAAGAAGCCGCTGTCTTTAGGGAAAATGACCCTCTCTAACAGCGGCTTCGCTTTCTTGTCATCTCATGTACACAGGTTTTCTCACGATCACCGTTCACAAAGAACATTTTTTTTCGATATTTGTTATGGATGAGTCTCTTTGTTGTTCAATTCCTCAAAAATTTTGTCAATGTCATAGTCCGGCGCGAATTTTCGCGCTGCGTCTACAATCGTGTTAATCTGAGAAAGGTCGCATTCCAAGGCATCCGCGATCTCTTCGGCTGATTTGCCTTTGGCAAGCTTGCGGCAGCACAGGTCAATCATGTTCCGTAATTCTCCCTCGGAACGTCCTTCAGCCCGTCCCTCAGCCCGTCCCTCAGCCCGTCCCTCAGTTCGTCCTTCCTCACGTTCCTTTGCCAACGTCAACTCCAATAACATATACTTATTTCTCCATTCCCGGTCCCGTTTGATGGCTGAAATCTGCGTTTCCAGCGAGCGAACAAAAGCATCCCCCGTCTGTTCTTCCGCCGCCGGATCTCCCACATATTTCAGAAAGCTGATCAACTCTGGCGGAACCGCGTCTTTATTTTTTCCTTTTGTGTTCAAAAATATCGTATGTGTACCATCGTTTAGTTCTGTTCCCGTTTCCCGGCAGGTCATTTCATAGCAGTACCGATATAATCCTTTTCCTACAGGGTCAAAGTCGCAGATGAAAATCACATATGTATCTGGCAGCTCATCGTAGTTATGGCCGGTAAGCAGCGCATCGCTGTCCAACTGGCTGTGATAGTATCTGGTACGCTTTTCCATCCCTTTTTCCAGCTGTGCCTGCATTTCCACATTGAAGCGCCGCCGGGTTCCATGCTCTATTGCCGTCACATCCAGGCGAATGCCGTGGTAGTCGGGGTGGTAGATAATAGTATCCTCCCGGTGTACGCTGACAGCCTCAATCTCCATTTCCAGCACCAGCGCCAGAAGTTTACGGCATTGCATGGGATCTGACATTACCGCGTAAAACATAAACGAGTCTTTTATCGTCAGTGACATGAAGTCCTTTTTACTCATGTAGCACCTTTCTGTGAGAAACCCGTGCTTTTATAGTAGCACAATCCTCGAAATGAGTAAAGCGCTTCCTGATGAAATAGCTGCTTATTGCTGCTTATGAAACAACCCTGCTGCGGGAAAATATTCCCCCTTTACCTTTGGAAACTGATCTGTTATAATCTCGCTAGAACAAATACGAAGGAAGGCGTTACTGTCCGCAGTAACGGGAAAAAACCATGTATTACATTGAAATAGACTTTAACAGCGATGAGGCGCTGTATTTGCAGCTTTGCCACCAGATCATACAGGGGATTGCTTCCACCAGGCTGCGGGAGGGAGATTCCCTGCCCAGTGTGCGGCAGCTGGCGGATCATATCGGCATCAATATGCACACGGTGAATAAGGCATACACGGTGCTCAGGCAGGAAGGCTATGTGAAAGTGGACAGGAGAAAGGGCGCTGTGGTCTGTGTGGACACGGACCGGCAGAAGGCGCTGGAGGAGCTGAGAAAAGAGCTTCTGGTGGTGCTGGCCAAGAGTTCCAGCAGAGGAATCTCCAGATCCCAGGTAATGGGGATGATTGAGGAGATTTATGATGAGTATGAGAGCAACGATTAAATAATGGAGGAGCGGTAATTTGAGACAATACACGGACAAGGCAAAATCGGCGCTTACCACAGCGGGGCGGTACGCCAGAACTACCGGGCAGGGATATGTGGGATGTGAGCATATTCTGCTGGGACTGGCTTTGGAGACGGGCAGCACGGCGGCCACAGTGCTTGCCGATAATGATGTGGACGCGGAGAAGATCAAGGACCTGATCCGGGAACAGATTGCCCTGAATGCGGGAAGCGCGGTTCTGGCGGACAGGGAGAAATATTCCCCCAGGGCTGCGGCAGTACTGCAGATCGCGGACGAACTGGCAGGGCGGTTTGAGAGTGAAAAAATCGGGACGGAGCACCTGCTGCTGGGAATTCTGCGGGAAGGACAGAATGTGGCGGTTCGCCTGATGAATACCATGGGGATTAACATACAGAAAGTGTTTGTGGATCTTCTGGCGGCCATGGGCGAGGATGTGAGCCAGTACAGAGAGGACTTCTATTCTCAGAGAAGCGAGAGCCATACGGATACCATTGAGCAGTACAGCAGGGATTTGACCCAGATGGCCAGAGAGGGGAAGCTGGATCCAGTCATCGGCCGGGAGGAGGAGATTGGACGTTTGATCCAGATCCTTTCCCGCCGCACCAAAAACAATCCCTGCCTGATCGGTGAGCCCGGTGTGGGCAAGACCGCGGTGGTGGAAGGGCTGGCCCAGCGCATTGTGGCCGACCAGGTCCCCTATTCCGTGCGGGGAAAGCGGCTGCTGACGCTGGATTTGTCCGGTATGGTCGCCGGCAGCAAATACCGGGGTGAGTTTGAGGAGCGCATTAAGAATGTGATTCAGGAGGTGATTTCCGATGGGGATATCATTCTCTTTGTGGATGAGCTGCATACGCTGATCGGAGCCGGGGGCGCGGAGGGCGCCATCGACGCGTCCAATATTCTGAAGCCCTCTCTGGCCAGAGGGGAGCTGCAGCTGATCGGCGCCACGACCATCACGGAATATCGAAAATATATAGAAAAAGACGCGGCTTTAGAGCGTCGTTTTCAGCCGGTGATGGTGGAGGAGCCCAGTGAGGAAGAGACGGAGAAGATTTTGCAGGGAATCGTGCACAAATACGAGGAACATCACCATGTGAAGGTGTTGCCGGAAGCGATCAGCGCCGCGGTGAAGCTCTCCGCCCGTTATATCAATGACAGAAATCTGCCGGATAAGGCCATTGATCTGATTGATGAGGCGTCCAGCGCTGTCAGACTTGGCAGCAGAAGCCAGGTCACGGACAGCCACACCATTGTGGAGCAGATCAAAAAGATGGATCTGGAAATGGAGGACGCCATCCGGGCCAATGATATGGAGCGGGCCGCGGAGGCCCGCCAGAAGCAGGAGAAGCTGATTCATAAGCTCCATAAGGATCGTCATAAGTCAGCCGACGCCCAGGAGAGTACCCTGACGGTGGGGGAGGAGGATATTGCCAGGGTAGTCAGTATGTGGACGAGAATTCCTCTGACCAGGCTGCAGGAAAAGGAAAGCGACCGGCTTTTGAATCTGGAAAAGGTCCTACACCAGAGAGTGGTGGGTCAGA
>JAJQGR010000071.1 GCA_021200345.1 Lachnospiraceae bacterium
TATGACGGAAGCATTAAAGAGATTTGGTGTCAGCGATGCGTTTGACCGACAGAACGCGGATTTTTCCAAGGGCTTTTTCTTTTCAGAGAAGTACAATGTCTGTTTGAACAACGTGAAGCAGCAAACGGTCATTGACTTTAATGAGAAGGGAACAGAAGCGAGTGCATTTACGGGAATAGCACTTGCGGCTGCATGTACATGTATCGGGGAGAGGGAAATCCGCCTTAACTTTGATCGGCCTTTTTATTTTATGATCTGGGATGAAGTGGAAAAGCTGCCGTTGTTTGTGGGCCAGGTATTTGAGCCAACACAGGGCTGAATGATGAACGGACCAATGAAGAAATACAAAAAAGAAAGGGGCAAATATGGATTTTTCAAAATATTTTCAAATGCTTGATGAACTGGTGAAAATCAACGGAGCGCAGAAGAGCAATTTTATGTATTCCCCGGCGAGTCTTTACAGCGCTCTGCAGGCGGCAGCTTATGGCGCGGATGGAAATACCCGTGAGGAAATCATAAATCTGATTGGGGAGAAGAAGTACGACCTGAACAGCGAGGCGGTCAATACCTGGAATTTCTTTGTAGTCAACCATAAAAAGGGGCGCAAGGCAGAAATCAGGACGGAATATGCGGAGCTTTTAAAGACAGACAGGGCGATCAGGGCGACAGCTTACGAACTGACAGAGGATAACGACAGCAAATTGGCAGAGGTGATCAACAGCCGATGTAAGGAAGCGACAAATGGACAGATTACAAATGCGGTGTCGCCGGATGATTTTCAAGACATTTCACCGGTGGACAAGTTCACAGCGCTTCTTGGGAATGTGCTTCATTTTAAGGGAAAGTGGCAGGGCAATTGCGGTTTGATAAGTGATTTTACATTTACCGGAGCAGATGGAAAAGAGAAAATGGTGAACGCGGTGGATATGGGTATTGCCTGCCCGGGCTATTGCAGTAACAAAAGTATGGAGGCATTTTACGCGTCATACATTGAGGACGACTGGAGATACACCTTCTGGGGCTTCCTGCCAAGGAATGCGGAAGCTTATGATGTTGACAGTCTGGATTTCTCTAACCTGAGAGGACCGAAGGAAAACTACACGATGAGTGTCAGTATTCCGAAATTTCAAATTCAAAGTCGTATGAATATGAAAGAGGCTTTAAATCACTTTGGCGTAAGAGATGCGTTTGACCATCAAACTGCGGATTTTTCAAAGGGTTTTTGGTTCTCACCGTTAGGCAATGTTTATCTGAACAGCATAAGGCAACAGACAATCATTGATTTTAATGAGACAGGTACGGAAGCGAGCAGCTGCATAAGATTACGTGCGTTTTGGACGACCGGTGGAACTATTCTCGGCTTTAAATTGAATTTCGACCGTCCGTTCTATTTCATGATATTGGATGAGGTGGAGAAACTGCCGCTGTTTGTGGGCCAGGTATTTGAGCCGGTTTATGAAAAATGAAGGCTTCATACTTATAGTTGAATGCTTAAAAATCAGAGGAGGAAATGAGATGTATTGTACAAAATGTGGAAGGAAATTAAACGAGGATGATTTGTTCTGCCCTGGATGCGGGAACCGTGTAAGCAGGGAAGATAAAACGGTCGAAGAAAAGGAATCGGGAAAAACAGATTTATCTGAAACGGAAGCAGACAGCGCCAATGTACAGGACAAAGATGAAGTAGGCGATGGACAGGAGAATGTGTCCGATCAGAAAATTGTGGAGGAAACTCCGGATGACGGGGAGACTGTGTCTGAACTCGGAAAAAATGCAGCGGATTTGGCATCTGCAGCAGGCCAGTTTGCGGCAGAAATGGCCTCAAAAGCCGGGCAGAGTGCAAAGAAAGCGGCAGCTGATTTTGGTCAGGATATGAAGGATGCGAAAGCAAGGTTTGAATCAGATACAGAAAAAGCAGATCAGTCAGGAGAAAAACAGGAAAGCCAGGGATTTTCTAAATTCTGGAACAGTCCGTTGTTCAATAAAGCGGCTGAGAAGTTTGGAAATATCCTGACCGTGATCGAAGGGATTGTCTTCCTGATACTTATGAGGCTATTGTTCAGTGAGGGAGGCTTCTGGGGGATTGCGTTCGGTATTCTGTTCCTGCTGGCTGGTATAGCCGGAGTTGTTGGCGGGATAAAAGACCTGATTTCCCGTACTAAAAAGGAACTGACGGGGAAAGAACTGAACAAAGCAAAGCGGAATATGTGCATCGGTGTTCCGGTAATCATAATCGCGTTTTGGATTCTGTTAAGTACCGGTGGCGGGGGTTACTCCAATGTGCAGGCCATTACCTTTGACAATTATGGCTCTGAGACGATTGGGGAGATCGTTGACAACAATCTTAAATCGCCCAAGTGGTCCAAGGACAAGATCGACAGCACTTCCTGCAAGGTATATGTAGAAGGGTATTCCAAGCTTTATGACGAGGATGTCAGGATCACATTCTACTATGAAGAGGACGGAGACAGTTATGAAGTGACCCTGCAGTCCGTTGAATTACTGGACAGTGGGGAGACGTATAGCGATATGTTCAGCCTGGCGCTGATATGGGCAACATTTTATTGATTTTACACAGGAAAAGCAGCATGAAATGACGAAAGGAGAAACAAAATATGTTCTGTTCTAAATGCGGTACAAAATTAAATGATGGGGATATGTTCTGCCCGAAATGCGGAGCAAAAGCAGGCGGAGAAAATGCGCCTGATTCTGCTGAGACATCCAAACTGGTATCTGGAAATGCAGATAATAACAGCAGCGCTCAAAAGAAGAACAAGGGTGAGAAGAAAGGCTTCCGTCCAGGCAAAGCTATTATTGCGGTGGTGGTAATCGTAGCCGTCCTGGCGGTGGTTATGGTAATTGGAGGTTCCTCAGATACAGAGAGTGTGGATATCAATGAAATCATTGAATCTGTCCAGGATGGATATCTGGGCAGTTATGATACCGTGTCCATTAAGTCAGTACTCGATTATGTCTACGGCGAGGAGGAATGGAAAGGCGGCATTTCCAATTCTGGGGAATACTACATTGTAGAGTTTGTGAATGATTATGTAGATATTCAGTTTACAGTCTATGAGGGAGAAGATACGTTTTCAGTATCCGCGCTTGCTCTTCCGGGTGCTGATGAGACTTACACAGCATACGATGTGAAAACCTTTATGGATGCCCTGTATTCTTCCTATGACGGAATGTATCCGGACAGTGGTCTGTATATTGATACCAGCACTTCTAATAATACACTGGAAGGCCATTATGGACCGGTAAAATCGGTGGAAGAATCATCTCAGAGCGCTTCCGCAGGCAATGAATTGGAAACCACGGACGAGACAGCCTTCGGAGAAACGGGTGAAGCAGAAGGAACTGCTTCTGCCGGAGATACAGAAACATCCGGAGCAGAAGAGAGACAGGAAGAGGCAGCATCCATCTTTGAGGGAATGGAGCCGAGTGAGGTCATTTACGGGACCTACCTCTATGATAATGGCGAGGGCTATCAGATGGAAGCGGAAGTCAGCTTTTCATCCGGTGAGGGATATGATTACATCATGATCGACGCATTGAGTGTGTATGGCGGCCATTATATTGCAGATTTCTATGGAACATTAGACGCGCCAATCAGTGATGGGTCATACCCTGCCTACGATAACAATTATGGGACGTATATTTTCGTAACCTTTTATGAGGGCGGTATGAATATCTGGGTTTCGGAAAGTTCGACAGATTATGATACATATTCATTGCTTGGCGGGGATTATACGCTTACTGAGGCGCTTGATCTTAATAATGTCGGATGAACCAGATGAATGGGCCGGATGAATGGGGACTCCTCCTGAATGTGAAACTCTAATAACAGAAGAACAGGTCGTGAAGCTTGAAATTGACATCATATAGATAATGTATTATAATATCATTACAAGGAAAGAGAGGTGCTTATAATGGAAGCGATGGATCTGGTACAGGCGAGAACGCCTAAAAGCGTGAAGACTACGGCGAATGATATTCTTGATAAGCTTGGACTGAATATGTCCACTTATATTAATATGGCTTTGAAGCAATTAATCATACAGGGCGGAATTCCTTTTAGCGTAAAGGTCAGCAGGGAGGCTTATACGCCAATAGAGGCAATCAATGAGATAGACGCCACATTGAAAATGGAGGGGATGCCTCTGACATCTGATGATCTTGATATGCTGAAGGAAATTAGGTCAGGGAAACTGTCGACTGATGAGGCAAGGCAGAAAATTTTGAGCGAGGTATGATATGCCGGACAGAATATATTGTTATCCTAATTCCGATGTTCTGGTGAATAAACTGGACATCAGGGATATGGATAAGCTGCGTGATTTTGAACGTAGGTTGACCATGCTGCGATTGTCAGAGCTTCTTGACAAACCAGTTGTCGGTAAATTTGACTTTGAGCATTTGCAGAGGATTCACAGATATATTTTTCAGGACGTCTATGAATGGGCAGGACAGGTTCGGACGGTTGATATTGCGAAAGAGAATATGTTCTGTAATGTGAAATACATTGAATCCCAGGCGGAAATAATCTTTGGTGGTTTGAAGAGCGAAAACTGTCTGGCTGGGCTTGAAGAAGAGGTGTTTATAAAACGTCTTGCATATTATTTCTCTGAAATCAATGCTCTGCATCCGTTTCGGGAGGGTAACGGCAGAAGCCAGCGTGAATTTATACGGTCACTGGCTCTGCATAATGGCTATATCATTAGTTTCGCAAAAGTAAACAGCGAGGATATGATAAAAGCGAGCCAAAAATCCTTTTTGTGCGAATATGAGGAAATAGAACGATTATTCACAGTATGTCTTCGTAAGAGGTAAAATGGCGATATACAACCCTGGAGCAAACTGAAAAACTTGTAAAAGTATATTATTTTGGTCATAAACCATATCTTTGAAATCATAATAACTGATCAATTCGAAGGAGGTAAATGATCAATGTCAGCAAATGTAGAAACCATGTTTTACACAAGGACCAAGCCCTGGCACGGCCTTGGAACACAGGTGCAGGAGGCACCGAACTCATCGGAGGCGCTGATCGCGGCTGGGCTTGACTGGAAGGTAATCCAGAAGAATGTACAGACGGCGGACGGGCAGTATGTACCAGGCTTTAAGGCCAATGTCAGGGAGACGGACAGCCAGGTCCTGGGGATTGTCACAGACCGCTATAAAGTGGTTCAGAATGAGGACGCCTTCGCTTTTACGGACGCGTTGCTTGGGGAGGGCGTCACCTATGAGACGGCTGGTTCCCTGCAGAATGGCAGGAGGGCCTGGATTCTGGCCAGGCTTCCGCAGAGGTATATCATCAGCGGTGATGAGATCACGCCGTATCTGGTGTTTATGAACAGCCATGACGGCACCGGGGCCATCAAGGCAGCCATGACGCCGATTCGCGTGGTGTGTCAGAATACGCTGAACCTGGCCTTGGCCACCGCAAAGCGCAGCTGGTCCGCCAACCATGTGGGAGATATCAGGGGGAAGCTGGAGGATGCGAAGGATACGCTGCTCTATGCGGAGCAATATATGTCAGAGCTTGGCCAGGAGATTGATAAGCTGAACCGCCAGAAGATGACTGATAAACAGATAGAGGCAGCCATCAATATTCTGCTTCCCACGGCCGCGGGCGCGACAGAACAGCAGAAAAAGAATGTCCTCCGCATGAAAGAGGAAGTCCGCGCCCGTTATTATGACGCACCGGATTTGCAGCGGATGGACAAAAACGCTTATCGTTTTATCAATGCGGTATCTGATTTCGCAACACACGCGAAGCCATTAAGGGAGAGAGCAAATTATAAGGAAAGCCTGTTTGCAAAGACTGTGGACGGGAATGCAATGATCGACAGGGCATACCAGATGGTAAAGGCAGCATGAGGCCGCAGGGGATTATCATTATTATTGGAACTGTCCCGGATTGTAAGAACCCCTGGGGCATAATCGTTGTAACAGGAAATGCCCTGGGTTGCCAGAAGCCTCGGGACGTAATGAGTGTAACAGGAAACAGAAAAAGGGAGGGAGTATCCGGAAGGATACTCCTGATTTTTTTGCGCACAAATCCGGGCGGGGGAAGAATGCTGCTGTTTTTATGGGGAGGCCGGGGCAGATGACTTGTGTTATGGAAAGCCCTGTGAATCTCAGCATCGCACGCGCCCCGCCCGCCGGCGCAGGAAGGAGACAAAAGAAGATGGAACTGAAAGAGGACCTGATGAAGATGGCGGGAAATAAAAAGAAGAAAAGGATCGAGTTTGTCAGAATGACACAGGAAAGGGTTGGGGCAGCCTATACGGACGTTATGCCATGGAACAGCCCGGAGAGGGTGGTGGATACCTTTGGTCCGTTTCTGGGGAATTCCGCGGTGGAGTATTTTTTCGCAGCTGCTTTAAACTGCAGGGCGGAGCCGGCGGCCATTCAGTTAATGGGAGTGGGAGGCGTGGATTCCTGCCAGGCGAATGTGGCGGATATCTTGAAATTTGCCCTGGTGAGCAACGCCCACAGCATAATCCTGGTGCATAACCACCCGTCAGGATATCCGGGGCCGTCCAGGGAGGACAGAACCTTGACATGCCGGGTGGAGGAAGCCTGCCAGATGGTTGGATTAAAACTGACAGACCATATCATTATCGGAGGGGATGGCTATGGGTACAGTATTCATGGGGAAACTTATGTTGAAATCAGAAATACGGGAGGGACTGCCGGCTGCCTGGACAGGGAAAGGCACCCCGGGAAAGGAGAAAATCATTTATGTACACGAGAGTATCCACGGCTGGCCTGAGCCAGGAGGAATGGCTGGAGTTAAGGAGGACAGGGATCGGCGGCTCGGACGCAGCTGCCGTCTGTGGGCTGAACCCCTACAGCAGTGCCATGAAGGTTTACCTGGATAAAACAGGAGCCCATACAGAAAATGAGGATACGGAGTCCCTGCGCCAGGGAAGGGATTTGGAGGAATACGTGGCACAACGGTTCATGGAAGCCACCGGATTAAAAGTGCGCCGTTCCAACTTCATGTACCGGAGCGTGGAACACCCTTTTATGCTGGCGGATGTAGACAGACTGATTGTCGGTGAGAATGCAGGACTGGAATGTAAGACGGCGAGCGCATTCAATGCAGACAAATGGAAGGATGGAAATATCCCGATCCATTATTTGCTCCAGTGTATTCATTACATGGCTGTTACGGGAAAACGATCGTGGTATATCGCCGTAGTGCTGCTTGGGAAGGATTTCCGGTACCAGCGGATAGAATGGGATGAGGAAATGATACAGAAGCTGACAGTTGCGGAAGAATATTTTTGGGAGTCCCATGTGATTCCGGGGGTATTACCGGAACCGGACGGGTCAGAAGCCTGTAATGAAATCCTCAGCCAGTATTTCCGTACAGCCAGAAAAAGGGAGCAAGCTTACCCTGCAGGGCTTTGAGGGGAAACTGAAACGGCGGGAAGAGATCATTGCGCAGGTATCCAGGCTGCAGAAGGAGCAGAACCAGATTGAACAGGAGGTCAAGCTGTATATGAAAGACCATGAAATGGCAGTCAATAACCACTACCGGGTCAGCTGGGCAAATGTGGATACCTCACGGCTGGATGCGAAGAGGCTCAAAGAAGAAAAGCCGGAGGTGTATCAGGATTATTTAAGAACCACTACTTCGAGGCGGTTTCAGATCAAGGCAGCTTAAAAGTCCAGACAGAAGCACATATGCGCCGCAAACGGGGTATTAAGGTGATGAAAGGAATGGGATCGCCTGGACGGGATAATGAATCCCTGGCGGCATAATGAAACAGTGGAAACGCAGGTGTACCGCAGATAATCTGCGAGCATACAGTGGTGATTTCAGGAAAGAGAGGTACAGAAAATTTATGGAAGAACAAATGATCAGACTGTTGAGGGCTGATGAAATTGAGTGCAGGATTGGCACGATCAATGAAAAGGGCTTAAGCTTGCTCTTATTTAAGGATGCCAGGGTGGATCAGAAGATACTGGATGAGATCTTCACTCCCTTTGGATGGAAACGGTCCCATCAGGTCATTGACGGAAATTTATACTGCACTGTGGAGATCTGGGATACGGAGAAAGGCCAGTGGGTTGCCAAGCAGGATGTGGGCTCGGTGAGCTATTCCGAGAAGGAAAAAGGGCAGGCTTCCGACAGCTTTAAGCGGGCCTGCTTTAACTGGGGTATTGGGAGGGAGCTTTACACGGCTCCCTTTATCTGGATACCTGCGATCAAAGTCCCGATACAGCCCAGAGGCGACAGATATGTGTGCTATGAGCATTTCAGTGTTGCCGGGATTGCTTATGACGGAGAACGGAATATCTGCGGCCTGACCATTATCAACGGGAAGGGGCAGGCGGTTTACCAGTTCTGTCAGGCGCCAAAGCAGGAAAAGCAGAAGGAACAAAAAGAGCAGAATCAGGAAACAGATCAGGCGGGCCAGGCAAAGCAGAGCCGGGCGGCTCAGAAGCGTGCTCCGCAAAACCAGGAACAGGAAATTCCGTTCCCGGATGGCTTCTCAGAGGATAGCGGTGAGCTGGGATTTTCATCTGCCAGTGGAATATCGCTGGAGCAGGAGGCAGCCTTCGGACAGGAGCTGATCCGGACAGGTGTGCCTTTAGAAACGGTGCTGGACAGGTACAGGCTGGCGTCCACAGGCGAAATGACCAGGGAGATTTATGAGAGCGCCATGAGGGTGTTAAAGAAATGCCCCAATAAAGAGAAAGCGGCATAGGAGGAGCAGGTAATGGGAGATATTTTTAAGGCAGTAGTAGTTGGTGTATTGACTGTAGCAATCGCAATTTTATCAAAGGATGGTGAGGGAGAATGATGGAGGAAAGCAAAAGGCCGGAAGAGGCAGGAATTGATGAAATATATCGCTGGGAAAATGCAAAGAAATGGGTACACAGGAAGGTCGTGCCCGCCGGGAAAAACCGTGACTGCTTCAAAGAAGTGGTCTATACTCCTTTTCTGGACCTGGAGGAGCAGTATTATATTGGCGGTGTAAGGAATGACCGCCTGATTACAATCACAGTGACGGAAAGCTTTCTGAAAACCTGGGACATTACAAAGGAAGATCTGGAAGCACAGGCTGTAGAGAATATGAGGGAGGATGACTACCGGATGATGCCAATGGAGGATGTGCTCGGACTGTCCGGTATGGAATTATTCCCTGAGCAGGACCGCCTGTATGTGGTAACAAACCATAAGGGAGTTTTCGGGGCGGCGGTGATCACGGAGCCGGAGATTCTGACAGAATTCGCTGCCCAGCTGGGCGGGGACACCTACATCCTGCCCTCATCGGTACACGAGCTGCTTTTGATACCGGCAAGTACCCAAAATAACGCTGACTGGCTCCGCAGGATCGTCCATGAGGTAAACAGAGAGGCAGTCCCTGAAAATGAGTTCCTGTCGGACAACATATATTATTTCCGAGCGGCAGAGAAGACGGTTGAGATTGTACCGAAGAAGCAGATTCAGAGAGCAGTGTAATAATCGCTTTCCATCTTTCCATCCATTCCATCATATTTTCAGGATCTATGGTTCAGGTAGTATTGGCTCATATGTGTATTTCTGTAAAGGTGGAAATGGTGGAAAGATGGCTGTGGAAGCTTTTCTACTGAGGTTTTATGGCTTTCATATGTAGTGGATAAAAGCAAAGAGAAGCTTGCGTGGCGAAGACTTTCTTTGTATAATAAATATAATCAGAGCGGATAATGAATGACAGTGATTATGACTTTTATGTGGTGGTGCCTGATAACGCGGGAGATCAGATCGAACTGTCTCAGAAAGCGTATAAATC
>JAJQGR010000276.1 GCA_021200345.1 Lachnospiraceae bacterium
GGGTTTCTGGACAGGGGAGATCTGGCTGGCGTACGAGTATGTGCTGGAGAACCCGGGCAGATTTGAAAGGGGAACGGCGGCGAAGCTGAAGGAAGCCGCACTGACACAGGTGGATTCTTTTTTGGAGCGCATTGAAAATAAGGTCAGTGTGGATCATCATGATATGGGTTTTCTTTACTCTCCCTCCTGTGTGGCAGCGCATAAGCTGGTGGGCAGCGAAAAAGGCAGGAACGCCGCGCTTCTGGCAGCTGACCAGCTTCTGACCCGTTACCAGGAGAAGGGTGAGTTCTTACAGGCCTGGGGGCCCATGGGGGCGAAGGAAAATTATCGTCTGATCATTGATTGCCTGAATAATCTGCCGCTTTTGTACTGGGCCAGTGCGGAGACAAGGAATCCGAAGTACCGGGCGGTTGCGGAGAAGCATATCACCACGGCAATCAAAGTTGTGATTCGGGACGATTATTCGACTTGGCACACGTTTTTCTTTGACCCTGAGACAGGCAGGCCGGACCATGGCGCCACCTGCCAGGGATATAAGGATGACTCGGTCTGGGCCAGGGGCCAGGCCTGGGGTGTGGCCGGTCTTGCCACGGCATACCGCTATACGCGCCGCAGTGAGTACATACCGCTTTTTGAGCGCGTGACGGCATACTTTCTGGAGCATCTGCCTGAGGATCTGGTGCCGTACTGGGATTTCACCTTCACGGACGGTTCCGATGAACCCAGAGATTCTTCCTCCGCGTCCATCGCGGTGTGCGGGATGCTGGAGGCTGCCCGCTATCTGCCTGAGAAGGAAGCCAGATATTATATTGCGGTTTCAAAGCGGATGATGAAATCGATTTATGACAAATACGCGGTAAAAAATCCGGAGGAGTCCAATGGGCTGGTGCTGCACAGCACCTACTCGAAGAAGTCGCCGTATAATACGTGCACGCCGGAGGGCGTGGATGAGTGCAATATCTGGGGGGATTATTACTACATGGAGGCACTCACAAGGCTGTCGAAGGACTGGAAGCAGTACTGGTAGAAAAGAAGGAGAACACCGCAATGACATTTCAACCCACGCACACAGACTACACCTTAAGCCCCTGTACCGGCCTGACTAAAGAGAGCTGGATGGAGGCGGGCAAATATATGCTGGAGGGTATTTTCCGGCATATCAATGGCTTTGACGACCCGGTGGTCATACCCCGCCAGGAGACGGAGATTACCTATCCTCACCTACAGGACAGTGAGGAGAATCAGCATACCCAGCGGCTGGCGGAGATGTTTGAGGGGCTGACCAGGTCCTTTTTCATCGCGGCGCCGCTGATTCATATTGAGCCGGAGATGGAGATCTGCGGCTTCCGGCTGAGAGAATACTACAAAAAACAGATTCTCAGAACCGTGACCCGGGGCGATGCCGTCTATGTGGGCACCTATGAGGACCAGCAGGAGATTACAGGCCATGAGAATCCTTTCCGGACCTTTCAGCAGACAGTGGAAACCTGTGCCCTGGTGATCTGTCTGTGGCTTAGTGAGGAGGAAATCTGGGACAGCTATACGAAAGAAGAAAAGGACCGGATCGCAGCCTTTCTCACAAGCTATGCCCATGCCAATACGGTGCCTCAGAACTGGCGTCTGTTCAATATGCTGGATATGGCCTTTCTGCATAAGGAGGGCTATCCCATTGACAGGGACATCATGCGCGACCACGCTCAGGTGATCTTAAATTATTACGCCGGGGACGGGTGGTACCGGGATGGACACTGCTTTGATTACTACTCCTGCTGGGCCTTCAATATGTACGCGCCCATCTGGAATCTGTGGTATGGCTATGAGAATGAGCCGTATCTGGCGGCGAAATTTGAGGAAAATTCCAACAGGCTGATGGAGACCTACGGGGATTTCTTTGACGAGGACGGCTTCACCATGATGTGGGGCAGGAGCAATATCTACCGAAACGCGGCCACCAGTGCCTTTGTGGGCAATCTGTTTCTGAAAAAGAGTACAGCGGATCCGGGGCTGGCCAGACGGATTTCCTCCGGCTCGCTGATGCAGTTCCTTTCCCGGGAGGATTTTATGGTGGACGGGATCCCGACTCTGGGCTTTTACGGACAGTTCGGCCCCCTGGTACAGGGCTATTCCTGCGCGGAATCACCGTTCTGGCTGGGAAAGGCATATCTGTGTCTGCATCTGCCGGCGGACCATCCTTTCTGGACGGCAAAAGAGCATAACGGCAGCTGGGAGAAGCTTGGGGAAAAGGAAGTGAAGGAGACCAGGCTTGACGGTCCGGCGCTTTGCTTTACCAACCATAAGGCCAATGGCAGCAACCTGCTTCGCACCGGCAAGGTGGTGAAGGGCTCCGGGGATATTCACGGTATGTGGAATTACTCGAAGCTTTGTTTTCACAGCAAATATCCCTGGGAGGCCACGCCGATCTCTTCAGACAGGCCAGACGAGGTGGAATCCATGCAGTATGTGATAAAAGACGGTACCACCGGGGAACTGACCCGGGCCAATGCAACTTTCTGGGCCGGGGAGCGGGACGGGGTTCTTTACCGCCGGCAATTTTTTAATTATCATGCGGGGGCGGAGTGCCACTGGATGCAGACGGTCAATCTGGCGGATTTCCCTGTTCCTTACGGGCTGATCCGGGCGGACAAGTTCCGGTTTTATAAAAGGCCGGTGACCATCACCCTGGGAGCCTTCGGCTTCCCGGACAATGGGACGGAGGTGACCCGCAGGGAGGCAGCCGGCGCAAAGGCCGTTATTTTAAAGGGGACAGATTTCACCGGAAAGGAAAAGCAGCTGGCCATGACCATTTATGACGGCTGGACGGAGCTGGAGGTCATGAAAAGCCGGGGAACCAATCCGGATTCGGAGAACTCCCTGGTGATTTACGCTGAGACAGAGCGCGCAAAGCAGTACGGCTATGAGCCTTATCTGCTGATCTCCCAGGTGATTACAAAAGAGAGTCACGAGGACTTTAAGGAGGAGGAATTATTCCCTGTCAGAGAAGTGCGTTATACGGACCCGGAGCGCTGCGGCGGCTATGGGCCGACTGTGATCTGTCTGAAGGATGGAACGGAGAGAGAGATAGATTTTGAGGGCATGGAAGGGCGGATGCTGCTGTAGGATAAAACCGCTCTGAGAATGTACCCGAAGAGAGAAAACCGTGTATTGAAGCAGAATATCGTTTCGGTACACGGTCTTTTTATGTCTGCCGCCGGACACAGAATTTTCACAGGTCCTACAAATATTTATCCCATTTATCCTATAATCTGGCATTAAGGAATTCTGGATGTTTTTGCTCGATGGGACAAAAAGTAATGATAAAAGAAAGACGTTACGGTTCTGGTGAGAGACATTCGAAACTGGAAAATAATACAGGAGGATCAGGACGTGAAGATCAAAGAATTCTGCGGCAGGCATAAGAAAAGCATCATCATAACCGTCATTTCTGTTGTGGTGGTGCTTGCCATTGCCGGAGGCGCTGTTTATTATTTCCTGCTTCGGGATACGGGAGGCGGGGACGTTTCTTTTGCTTCTATGGGGGGAACTTCCATGGGAGCGGAGAACGGCAGTATGGTGAGTCTGGATTTGTCCAACGCTGTCACTGCCTCAGGGGTTACCAGCGTGGGAATGACGCAGGAGACCTGGGAGGTAGAGAATCTGGCGAATATCCTTTATGTGGAGGAGGTCTATATCTCTTCCGGCGATCAGGTGTCGGAGGGCGATCTGGTTTTGAAACTGACGGAGGATTCTGTGGAGGAGGCCAGAGAGACATTGGAGACCGTGCTCAGGGAAGCAGAGCTGGCTTACCGCACCGGCGTGATTGAGTATGAGCAGAGTCTGATCACCGCGGAGTATGACAGAGATCTGGCGCTGATGAATGGGGAATACGCCCAGACGACCTACGACAATACGGTTGCCAATCTGACCTCCAGTGTGGAAAGAGCTCAGGAAGCGCTGGATGAGGCCCAGGAGCAGATTGCGGAATATGAGGAGCTGATTGCCAGCGGCGATTATTATGCTTATTATCAGGTAGGGGAGCTGAAAGCGCTCTACGACGATAACCGGAGTCTGCTGACGCAGCTGGTGGATGAACTGGGAGTGGACTGGTCTCAGGTCACCGGCGGCGGTGGAGGAATGAGCGGCGCCTCCTCAGACGCGGTCATGGTTTGTCAGGAACTGTATTCAGTGCTGGAACAAAATGAAAAAGACTACGAGGAAGCGCTGGCAAATTATGAGGATGCGGTGGCAAACGCAGAGCTGAATCTGCAAAGCTTACAGCTTTCTTTAAATTCCCTGAAGGAGGAGCTGGCCCAGGCACAGGAAAACTATGAAACCCAGGTACTGCAGGCACAGCTGACTTATGAGAGCACTCTGGCCAGTGCGGAGCGCGCCGAGAGCGATTATGAGACTGCGGTGGAAGCCGCGGAGTCGGAGTATGAGAGCCTGCTGGATGATTATGAAGATGCCCAGGAAAATCTGGAGCTTTTCGAGAGCACTGTGGGGGATAGTTATTACTATGCGCAAAGCAGCGGCTCTGTGCTGTCATTGATGCTCAGGGCGGATCAGTATCTGAGCAGTGACAGCGTGATCTTTATCTACAGTAATACAGAGGAAATGACAGTAACCGTGTCTGTAGACCAGGCGGATATTGCCTCTGTCAGCGTGGGCGAGTCCGTGTACGTGCAGTCCTCTGAGAGCGGCCTGTACAGCGGTACTGTGACCAGCATCAACCCTGTCTCCAATTCCAGCAGCCGGGCCAGCGTTACCTATGAGGTAACCGTAACGCTGTCGGGAGATGTGCAGAATCTGTCCACCAATGAGACTGTGAGCGTGATCTTCGGTATTGATATGACGGAGATGGGAGGCGCGGCTGATGGAACAGAAGCGGCAGATGGAACAGAAGCGGCGAATGGTGCAAAAGCAGCAGACGGCACAGAGACAGCGGAGGAGACCGGGGAAGGAGAACAGCAATGAAAAAGAAGATGTCGGGAAAGAAAAAGCTGAGACTTGCCCTGATCCTTGTGGGAATCCTGGCGCTGATCGGCGGCGCCTGCTACACTGTCCTGATTGCTCCCTATCTTTCTCAGGAGCAGTGGGTATACATAGAGACGGAGGTGGTGCGCGGTACTCTGACAGTGGGAGTGGAGGAGAGCGGATCTCTGGAATTTGGAATCAGTACCATCAACTATGACCTGGATCTGTCCGTAACCACCAGCGACGACGATGACGATGATGACGATGACGACGGGGAGACCGTAGAAAAATATCTGAAGGTGGAAGAGGTCTATGTGGCTTCAGGACAGCGGATTGAGGAAGGGGACGCCATTCTGAAATTTACGGACTCCAGTGTCAGTGATGTGAGAAAGCTTCTGGAGGCTGCCCTGGTGGATGCCCGGTCCGATTACGCGGAAGCGGAAAGTACTTATGAACTGGCGGTGCTGGAGGCTCAGACCACGTACGAAACCAGCAAGGTGGCGCAGACCTATGCTTCGGAGATTTATCAGTATTCCAGCGGTTCTGTCAGCGATAATATTACCTCTATCCAGGTAGAAATCGCCCTTTTGCAGGCAAAGACCGCATCGTTGGAGGAGGCGGTCACCGAGGCGCAGGAAGAATTCTATGAATTCCTTTACGGAAGCGAGGATGATACGAATTTTGAGTATTACGATTATTCGGCGCTGGAGGAGCTGTATCAGGCGACTCTGGCCCAGGCCGCGGAAGAGGGAATCCAGAATACCGCCAATTATACGGCTATTATGAATCTGTATGAGACAAAAATGGGGCAGTACAATAATAAGGTATCCGCGGTGGAAAACGCTCAGGATGCGCTGCAGGAAAATCTGGACCAGATTGAAGAGCTGCAGGAGCAGCTGGCCCAGGCTCAGGCGAAAGAAGCTGTAGAGCAGCTGCAGGCCAGTCAGACCTATGAGGAAAGCGTTCTGGAAGGAGAATACGCTCGGACAACCTATAATGCCACAGTGGAGGATCTGAAAGAGGATCTGGACGAAGCGGCTCAGGAGCTGGAGGAAATCCAGGATCAGCTGGCTGCCTTTGAGGAATTTGTGGGGGATGACGGCATCATTTACGCGGACGGTTCCGGCATCATCACTTCAGTGGGATATGAGGCGGGCGATACGCTGACCATGAGCGGTACGGTGATATCATACGCGCCCACCAGCGACATGACAATCTCCATTGACTCCACCCAGGAGGATGTGGTAAGCATGACAGTGGGAGACACTGTGGCGATTGAATTTACATCATATCCCAATGAGACCTACGAGGGAACCATTCTTTCCATTGATACCACAGCCACCTCCCGGTCCTCCTCCACCATCAGCTATTCGGTGGTGATCGGCGTCAACGGAGAGGAAGAAGCGCTTCAAAAGCTGTACGGCGGGATGACGGCGGATATTACATTTATTACAGAACAAAGTGAGGATACCCTGTATGTATCACGCAAGGCAGTGGTGACAGAGGATGGGAAATCTTATGTCTATGTGCTTTCTGACAACGGCGAGTACGAACTGCAGGAGGTCACAACAGGCTTAAGCAACACTTCATATATAGAAATCCTGTCGGGCCTGGAGGAGGGCGATATTGTGTACATTGCCAGCACGGTCAGCAGTGTGGAAGAGGTGGAGGATACTTCCTCAGACACCACATTGACAGATACCGACAGCATGGATCTGAGTGATTTTAATCTGGAAGACTTTGACATGAGCGATTTTGACATGAGTGATTTTGACATGGGCGGCATGTCCGGCGGTATGGGAGGTGGCAGATAATGGCAGAGAAAAGGCTTCGCAAAAAAAAGGAACCTCTCGTTTCCAGAAAGCTGTTGATCGGGCTGGTATGCATTGCCCTGGCGGTCATCCTGGTGGCTGCTGTTGTGATGAACAGTTTAGACAGCTCTGAGGAGGTGGCTTATCGGGAGACGACTGTGGAATACGGCAGTCTGGTAGTAGGAATTACAGAGAGCGGGTCTGTGGAAATCGGCACCCAGAATCAGGTGTTTGAACTGGATCTGAGCGAGCTGGTGAGAGCCAGTACGTCCGGTTCTTCTGGTTCTTCCGGCTCAGGAGGGGGTATGAATTCCATGGGCGGTGGCGGCGTTGATGTGTCCAGTGTGTTCAGTCAGATTTTCAGTATGTCCGGCTCTTCCGGCTCCGGAAGCTCCGGTACCATTGGAGACCTGACAGTGGCCCAGGTAGCCGTGTCTGTAGGCCAGCAGATTTCGGAGGGAGATGTGCTGTATGTGCTGGAGGAGGACACTGTCGCAGAATTGAGAGAACAGCTGGAAGAAAATGTGGAAGCCGCCCTGGCGGATCTGGAGCTGGTCTACGCTGATCAGGAATCCTCCAGACTGAGCGCTGAATATACCTATCAGTCCAGCATCCTGTATGGAGCGTACGCCCAGATCGAGTATGATAATACAGTAAGTTCCCTGCAGGAAGCGGTGACTGAGGCGGAAGAAAAGCTGGCGGAGGCGCAGGAGCAGCTGGCGGAATATGAGGAGGAGCTGGCGTCTGCCCAGGTTCTCTATGAGCAGGCGCAGATGCTGGCGGACAATCTGGAATACTCCGTGGAGCATAACAATAAGTGGGACGGCAGCTACAACGCGTATATTTACGCTTCACAGTTCCTGGAGTGGAAAGAGGCCCAGACCTATCTGGAGAGCTGTGAGTCTGAGGTGGAAAATCTGACAGAAAAGATCGAGCAGACCCAGTCTGATATCACAAGTGATACCCAGCAGCTTGCCAATGCGCAAAGTTCACTTGCCACGGGCACACGGACAGCGCAGGAAACCTATGATCTGAGGATGCTGGCCTACAATACAGCACAGGAGACCTACGATATTGCCATTGCTTACCTGGATGATGCGGCGGCAGATCAGGAAGAGACCTACGCGAATGCGGTGGAGATTCTGGATTCCTTTGACAGCTATATCAGCGGGAATGAAATCCTCTCTGATTATAACGGTGTGGTAACCAGTGTGGCCCTGGAGGTGGGGGACAATGTGACTACCAATACTACGCTGGTGACCCTGTATGATCAGGATGAGGTGACTGTGACGGTGGCTGTGGATGAGGATGACATGACAGATATTGAACTGGGCGGCCAGGTGAATATTTCTTTCACCGCTTATCCGGACGACATCTATCAGGCGGAGGTAACTGAGATTTCTGACGCTTACTATGACTCCAGCAGCAACGTGGTCTATGACGTGACTGTAACCATCACCAGCGACGCTTCCGGGCTGTTCCAGGGAATGACAGGAGATGTGACCTTTGTGACCAAGGAAAGCGAGGAGGTTCTGTACGTCTCCAACCGGGCCATCACCAGAAGCGGCACCAAATCCTACGTGAAGATGCGTGACAGCAACGGGAATGTCATCCAGGTGGAAGTGACGACCGGTTTTTCTGACGGTGTGTATGTAGAGATTATCGACGGCCTGTCTGAAGGAGATGTGGTTCTGATTGAAAGTGTGGTGAGCAACTGATGAAAATATCCGAAATATTCAGGCTGGTGTATTTGAATCTGATACAGAATAAATTCAAGGTGATTTTGACATCCATCGGTATTGTGGTAGGCAGCGCCACCATTGTGCTGGTCATTGCCATCGGCACCGGCAGCCGGGCGGAGGTGGCGGAACAGTTTCAGAATTTGAACGCGGGAGCCATTGACGTTTCCTATGAGGGCAGCAGCTCGTCTTCTGATTCCTCCACCATGTCTTTCAGCATTGGGGGAACATCTTTCAGCATTGATATGGGCGGAGGAGGCTTTTCCATGGATTTTGGCGGCGGAGGCGGAGGCGCCGGCAGCCGTACCAGTTCTGAGGCGGTCACTCTGACCACGGATGACATGGAGGATCTGGAGGTGTTTGTGCCGGGACTTTCTGACGCGACGATTTCCTATTCCACCACTGCCTCCGTGGAGGGCGGCGACTTAAGCTCCTCCTCCTATTACACGGTGGCCGGCGTGCTGGATAATTATGCTGAGATCAGTAACCTTTCCATGGCCATCGGCAGTTTTTTAACCGAGGAAAATAATGAAAATAAAGAAAAGGTCTGTGTTCTGGGTTATAGTACGGCGAAGGAAATTTTTGGCAGTGCCTATGATGCCTACGATGAGACCGTGTACATCGACGACCGGCCCTACACCGTGTCCGGAGTACTCTCCGAGATGGGAACTGTGGCTTCCGGCATCAGTCCTGATACGGCGATCTTTATTCCATATGAAACGGGCATCAAGTACATTACCGGTACCTCCATCAGTCCGACCATCACTGTGATCGCGGAGAATGTCAATGAGGTGGATACCATTGTGGAAAACATTGAGACCGTGCTGGCGGACAGTTATCCCAACTCTACATTTACCATTTCCGACGCGGGCAGCAAAATGGAGGCGGCATCTTCCTCCAACACCACACTGACGCTGCTTTTATATTCCATGTCTGCTATCGTCTTTGTGGTGGGCGGTATCGGAATCATGAACGTATTGTTTGTGTCCGTCAAGGAGCGTACCAATGAGATTGGAATTCTGAAAGCGCTTGGGTGTTCGAGAAAGGATATCCTGCTGGAGTTTTTGCTGGAGGCAAGCTGTATCAGCTTTATCGGGGCAGTGATGGGCGTGCTTCTGGCGCTGGCGCTGACGCCGGTGGTGGAGATGTTCTCCGTCAGGGTAGATTTGTCGGTTACCGCTGTAGGACTGGCGCTTTTGTTTGGTGTGGCAACAGGAAGTATTTTCGGTTTTTATCCGGCTTATAAGGCCTCCAGGCTTGTAC
>JAJQGR010000038.1:0-8425 GCA_021200345.1 Lachnospiraceae bacterium
GAGTGGGTCTGACCTATGGTTACAATCATATTTTTGTGCTGGCAGCCTCGGTGGGTTTTTTCTGCTTCTTTGCCAATATGAAAAGTGATGAGGGCAGGCTGAGTCGTCTGATTGTCCGGCTGGCGCCCTATTCGCTGGGGGTGTATCTGCTGCATGAGAACGTGCTGATCCGGTATCAGTGGCCGGTGTGGCTGAAAGCAGGGATGCCGGGATCGCTTTTACAGCTGCTGGCGGAGTGGATTGTGAAAGTGGCGGTTGTGATGGCGGTGGGACTTGGTGTGGATTTTCTGCGCAGTCTGTTGTTTAAAGCGGGCGGGAAGCTGCTTGCTCATACGCCGGCGCCGGGATGGCTGCAGAAGGTGGACGAGGCGGTGAATTAATATGCCACAACAAAATGTAAAAAAGACAAAAGAATTAAAGAACACACAGGCTGTCACCACCGTGGTTTTGTCGGTACTTTTATTTGTGTATACTTTCCGCAAGGTCAGTATCGGCATCGATTCCACGGACACCGGATATCATTTCGCAAATTTCCTCTACATGGATCGGATGGATTCCATGTGGATTTTCTCTACTTATCTGGCCAGCAAACTGGGACATTTCTTTACCTTGCTGCCGGGTGGGGAAACACTTCTGGGCATCAATATTTATACCAGTCTGCTTCCGGCCGCTTTAGCGGTGATCACCTTTCTGTTTTTTTCAATATGCATGAAAACGCCGGCCGGGCTTTCTTTTCTGGCTGTTTTCATGGCTTTGAATTTGTGCTGGTGCCCGACCACATGTGTGTATAATTATCTGACATATCTTTTCTTTGGAGCCGGCGTCATGGCTTTATGGATGGGGCTGACCAGAGAGGAGAGAAAGTATTTGCTTTTGGCGGGAGTGCTGCTGGGACTGAATGTGCTGGTGCGTTTTCCAAATCTGACAGAGGCGTCATTGATTCTGGCGGTGTGGTTTTATGGCCTGCTGAAAAAGAAGAAGTTTGTGGAGACGGCAAAGGATACCGGCTTTTGCGTACTGGGCTATGTGGCCGGTATGGCAGTTATTTTGCTGCAGATTCAGGTTCAGTACGGAATTGGCAATTATATTCAGGGAATTATCCGGCTCTTTGGTATGACGGACACTGCGCAGGACTATACTCCTTACGCAATGATATACAATCTGATCCAGTCCTATTTTGGCATGGGCTGGTGGCTGTATATTCTGCTGCTGGCCGTGGCGCTGGGAGTGCTGGGCTTTATGATTTTCCCGGGAAAATGGGAGAAAGTCAAAAAGGCCGGTTATTTTGCCTGCTGCATTCTGTTGATGGCGTTTTTTTACTCCAGAGGTCTGTTTATATTTCAGTTTGACAATCTGTCGGCGGTTTTAGGGCTCACCACGCTGTTGATGTTAGCCACGCTGGTGCTGGCCCTGGCTGTCCTCTGTATGAAAAGCTTTTCCGCTGACAGGAAGCTGATGGCCCTGATGGTGATCATCATCATCGGGATTACGCCCATTGGCAGCAACAATCAGATGACAACCACCGTCAATTTCATGTTCCTGCCTCTTTGCTTTGTGATGGATACTCTATGGCAGCTTTTCGGAAAAAAAGGCGCGGAGGAAACCTGTCTGCTTACTCTGGGAAAGAGCGGATTACAGCTTTCTTTCAGCAATTATCCGGTAAAGGCCGTATCTATCGTATACCTGGCGCTTCTTTTATATCTGTCCACGGGCTTTGGCGCTAACTATGTGTTCCGGGACGATACCTCCAACGGGGAAAGAACCGTACAGGTGGAGAGCATTGACACCCTGAAGGGGATGAAGACCAGTGGAATCAGAGCGGCTCAGTGGGAGGAGCTGGGAGAATTTGCGGCCGCAGAGGGACTGAGCGGCAGTACGGCCATTTTTTATGGAAATGTGCCGGCCCTGTCCGCGTATCTGAAAATGCCTTTCCTGATGAGTCCCTGGCCGGATCTGGATTCTTATTCTGATAGTGTGTTTGGGGAAGAGCTTTCAAAGATCGTGGACAATCTGGGGGAGGAACGCCCCTATCTTCTGATTGGCCCGGATTTTAAAGAGATTCTGGCAAACGCACTGACAAACGGCACGGACAGTGAGCAGTTTGCGGAATTTTACGGGTTTAAATTTGAGCAACTATATGATATGATAGCAGAAAATGGCTACAACTGTATTTTCAGTAATGAGATTTGTGATATTTACTATTAAATGAGAAAAGGGGAAGGAATATGATCAACTTCAATGTGCCTCCATTTACGGGAAAAGAGATGGAATATATGAAAATTGCCGTAGAAAATCAGAAGATCTGCGGCGATGGACAGTTTACTCATAAGTGTAACCAGTGGTTTGAGGAAAGAACAGGCACATCCAAGTGCCTGCTGACCACCTCCTGCACTCACGCCACGGAGATGGCGGCTCTTCTGGCGGACATCCAGCCGGGAGATGAAGTGATTATGCCTTCTTACACCTTTGTATCTACCGCCAACGCTTTTGTGCTGCGGGGCGCGAAGGTGGTTTTTGTGGACATTCGTCCGGACACCATGAATTTGGATGAAAATAAGATTGAGGACGCTATCACCGACAAAACCCGGGCCATCGCTCCGGTGCATTACGCGGGGGTTTCCTGCGAGATGGACAAAATCATGGAGATCGCCCGAAAATATCATCTGATTGTGGTGGAGGACGCGGCTCAGGGCGTTATGAGCACTTATAAGGGGAAAGCACTGGGCACCATCGGTGATTACGGCTGCTAGAGCTTCCATGAAACCAAAAACTACAGCATGGGGGAGGGCGGCGCCCTGTTGGTGAAGGATCCGGCCAAGGCCGAAGAAGCGGAGATTATCCGTGAGAAAGGTACCAACCGGACCAAGTATTTCCGGGGACAAATTGACAAATATACCTGGGTGGACCACGGCTCCTCCTATTTGCCCAGCGATTTAAACGCCGCTTATCTGTATGCTCAGCTGGAGATGGCGGATGAGATCAATGAGAAAAGACTTACCTTATGGAATCAGTATTACGATGGACTGTCCGGTCTGGCGGCCGCCGGCAGAATTGAACTGCCTGTGATTCCGCAGGGCTGCAGTCACAACGCCCACATGTTTTATATCAAGGCGAAGGATCTGGAAGAGAGAACGGAGCTGATTTCTTATATGAAAGAAAAGGGAGTGCTCTGTGTCTTCCATTACATTCCCCTGCACTCTTCCCCGGCAGGGCAGCAGTTTGGCCGTTTCCATGGAGAGGATGTGTACACCACGAAGGAGAGCGAGCGCCTGATGCGGCTGCCCATGTATTATAGCCTGGAAGAGGGGCAGGTAGACTATATTATCAATCAGATTCTGAAATTCTACGCACAAAGATGAGAGAAAAGATCAGACCATGCTGCCAGGCTTTTCTGCGGGGCTTTCTGGGGCTGTTTCTGACAGCCCAGTGCGTCCTTGGCGTTTGCTATTGGCTTGGCAATGTGACCCGGGCACAACAATTTGATACAGTTTCTGCGATGGGCAGGTGGGTCAGTTCCCTGCCGGTTTTGCCGGTGCATGTGGTGCAGACGGCGGCGGTTTATGGAGGGCTGTTTTACTTTTTCGGCTGTTTTTTTCACGGCCGGCGAAGAGCATTTCTGGCTCTTGCGGTCCTGACCATTCCTTTTGTCATGCAGGTTTGTTTATCGGAGACGGAGCACGGGGCGGCGCTGACTGCTGTTCTCTGCATGGCAGGAATGATGATGGATTGTCATATCCATGGGCGGAGACAGGGCAGAGTGCAGGCAGTGATGTGCGCTGTCTGTGTGGGAGTTTTGCTCCTGTGCGGAGCAGCCTACAGCTGCGGGGCGGCACTTTTGTATCTGGTGCTGTCGGTGGTACAAATCAGCGCCTCCGGGAAAAGAAAAAGGGACAGGGTGTTTTATTCCCTTGCGGCGCTTTTGATCAGCGTCTGTTTTGCGCTTACCGGCATGACCATACAGAATAAGCTTAATCCGGACCGGATGCAGATTACCTGGGAGAGCGTTCTGCTAAAAAGATTCGCCTATCCTGGCCTGAACGAAAATCTGATGGAGGGGCTTCCTCCGGAAATGCAGGAGATATACACCAGAAGTGAAATCAACAGTTTTCGTCTTTATCCCTACCTGTTGGACACGACTCTGGAAGGCGATCTGCTTGCGGCCGTTGGAAAAGAGCGGACAGAAGAGATCTATCTGGAGCTTGCCTGGTATGGCTTTATGTGCGGCACCAAGGTGGATGCCAGAATGATTCTGGAAGACGTGGCCTGTTATCTGTCTCCTCTGCTTATGTACCCGTTCTATTCTGACGGTACGATTCTGGCGGAATATGGCTGGAGCTATCAGCAGTTTCTGACAGGCACGCCGTATCTGGCGGAGCTTTACATGTATGTAAGCCTGGTGGGTTATGCGGTTGGTCTTTTGCTTACTCTTATTTTCCGTGTGCTTCATTGTCTGCTTTTGAAGTCTGCCCGGCCCGGTGCTTTGAACAGCATGTTTGTAAAGAGGCTGCGGCCTCTGATTGTTTTGTGGGCAGGATTGTCAGTCCTCTTTATGATGCGGGGAGCGGCGGTCTTTAATTATAAATACGCGGCGTTTCAGGCGGTGCTGGGATATCTGGTGCTGTTTGCGGCAATCAAAGAAAGAGAACAGGGATGGGTTATCTGATTTTATTTTTCTGGCTGTTGGTACTTCCGGTATGTGCCGGCAGCCTTTTTCAATATCATCATGGCTTTGACGCCGGACAGCGCCTTTTGAAGGGCCAGTTTCTGCTCTGGGCGGTTTTTCAGCTGATCACCGTTCCCGTGATCCTGTGGGGAGGCACGCTGGAGACAGTGATCACGTTCTATCTGCCGCCCTGTCTTTTCCTTGGCCTGCTGGGCCTTATTTTCATGGTCAGAAGGAAAGAACGGCCGTCGGCAGTGTCTGTCCGGTCTTCAGGAAAAGAGGAAAAGCTTCTGTTTATTCTGGTGCTGGCGCTATGGCTGTTCCAGATGGTAATTGTGGTGACGCAGGCGGTTTACGATGGGGATGATTCCTTTTATATGACGGTGGCCAATATTGCCGACACCAACGGGACGCTCTATCAGATCAACCCCTATTCCATCGGCTATCTGGAATTAAATTATCGCTATATTCTGGCGCCTTTTCCGGTCTGGGTGGCGCTTCTGGCCCGCCTGAGCGGTCTGCATACTTTGACAGTAGGGCATGTGGCGCTGGGCATCAGTCTGATTTCCATGAGTTATCTGATTTACTGGCAGATTGGACGGGAGCTGTTTGATCAGACAGTCAGCCGGCTCCGCTTTTTGCTGTGCGTCGGAGTGCTTTATCTGTGGGGGAATACCTCCATTCATACGGCGGAAACCTTTTTAATCACCAGAAGCCGTCAGGGCAAGGCTCTGGTCTGCAGCCTGGTGCTTCCGGCCTTTGTGAGCCTGCTTCTGCATATGGGAAACAGATTGGATCAGGAGGAGAAAATGGATGGGTCGACCTGGATTTATGCTTCCTGCATTCTGCTCACCGGCTGCCTGGGCAGCGCTTTCGGGGGCGCTATTGTGTTATTATTCTGGGGCGGAATTCAGCTGATGTGGCTGTTGGCCTACCGGAGAGGAAAGGTGTTTATCTTCGGTGCTTTGTCAGCGCTGCCGGCGGCGGCGTTTTCCCTGCTTTATCTGTTGAAATAGTTTCCGGCAGAAGCTGTTTTTAAAGGAGTGTTTATGTCAAATACCGTATCTGTGTGGCAGGCCATCAGCGGCAGCGGCGCTTTGTGTGCTCTTTATCTGTGCTCGGTGATCTTTCTTTTTCTGACAGAAAAAAAGAAATCGCTGCGGATTTTGCTGGTTTATTTTCCGCTGCTCTGGTTTGCCATTTTATTATGTCCGTTTACTTATCAGGCGGCGGCACTTCTGCTGGACGAGGAAATTTATTACCGGTTTTTCTGGGTACTGCCCATGACTGCTACTCTGGCCTACAGCGGCGTGAAATTATATGAAATGTACCGGGGCAGATTCCGTCCTGTGTTTGGAGCCGTTATTCTGGCAGTATTTATGCTGTGTGGGGATTATGTGTACGACAGCTGGCAATTTTCCCCGGCGGAAAATGAGTATCACATTCCTCAGGCGGTGGTGGATATCTGCGATGCGATGCACAGACCGGGGAAAGAAGTAGTGGCGGTTTTTCCCTCGGAGCTGATGCAGTATGTCCGTCAGTATGACTGCACCATCTATATGCCCTATGGCAGAGACATTCTTTATCTGAATATGTCCAGTGAGCTTTATACGCTGATGGAGGAAACTGAAAATCCGGACGCCGTACGCATCTGCAGACTGGCAGCACAAGAAGGCTGCGCTTATATCGTGATTTCCGAAAATAAAAAAGTACGGGGGAGCCTGGAGAAATGCGGGTACGTATATACCCGGACCATTGACGGCTACGCCCTGTACTTTAATGAAGATATGCTGATTGGATGATCTATTGAGACTGATATTTCAGGTAATATTCATAGGCTTCCATGAACCGCCCGGCCAGAAGCTGCCGTCCTTCCACGGAGATATGCTTGTAATCCAGCAGATACTCATCCGCTTCCTCCACGGAAATCGTGCCGTAATAATTATCCACAAAGCTGCAGAACATGGAATAGCACACATCCGCCTCATACTGGATGTAGGAGCCAAGGGTTCCCTCATCGTTGTAGGTCATGATGCTGGAATCCACGTAATTGCCGTCTTCGTCCAGAGCATAGCCGTAGGTGGGGGACATGACAATGATCTGGATGTGCGGATAGCTGGTCTGGATCAGATCCAGACATTCCTCCAGGGCGCAGCCCCATTTGGTAATGTCCCGGGTATTTTCATAGTCGTACATTCTGCGCCCCGCAAGGTAATCGCTTAAGTCATACATTATGACAATTACATCCACTTCATTGAAATCCAGATTGACCAGCATGGACAGAATCGCGATTTCCTCCAGACGATAGGCGCCGGAGGACCTGGCGTTGGACAGCAGCGTATCATTATCATTGGTATAGATCGTCGTGAGCCAGTACAGACTGAAAAGATCCCGATCCCCATTTGCATAATCAATATCCGTGTCCTCACAGGACAGCAGAGAATCCGCCACCGCGAAATTGTAGACGGCGGCCCCGGTTTCCTCCCCGATCATCTCTGCCAGGCAGTCCTTCGTGCCGGCGTCATCCGCCAGAGGGGAATTGCCGAAAAACGCGATCACGGTCTGCTCCTGATCGTTGACAGGATCGCCGGTATAGGTGTAAGGGGTAAAATAGTCCAGAACCTCCCGGTCAAAATCGGAGGAATTCACATTGCTCAGATCCACGGTCTGTCCGTTATTATTCCATAGATAAAGACGCAGCACGATAATGCCGAGAATCAGAAAAATGAGAACGAAAAAGACAACGTGGATGTTCATTTTTTTCATAACGGAAATCATTTTGGATAAATTCATAAAAATAAAAATCCTTTAAAAAGCTGACCGGTTTGCCGCAAAATAAGCGGACAGGCCGCAATATGCTGTTTACTTTAGCACGGGTTTGTTAAGAAGTTGTAATTGCGGCTGATTTAGCTTGGCGGTTTCATCGAGCCTGAGGCATAAATCTTTCCGCTCTTCCCGGGTCAGGGCAGTGTAGTCCAGGTAGGAGATGGTCAGTTCTTTCAGGGGCATGCTGCAGGTGGGGCAGACGGTCTTGTGGCCGTTAAGCATGTGAATATAATGGCAATTCTGACAGTAGTGCATATACAGCATGATGGTATTCTCCATAAGGGACTGCCGCAGAGATCTGCGGCAGTCCCGGGTTTTTGGTGCGTGATCATATTTTGACATTATCTTCCATAAAAGTCAAGGACAGTCAGATGACAGATTCCGACAAATTTTGAAAAATTCAAAAGGGGCGGCGGGAAAGGGGCTTGAAATGGGGAGAGGAGGTATGCTATACTGAACTATCATTGTGAAAGGAAACAGGCATGGCGTTATTTAAAAAGAAAAGACATGAGAACGAAGAGGAGGCAGGCTGGCAGGAGCTGTCTTTTGACGAGGAAGAATTCGACGAGGATGATGATGCCGGTGAGGATTATGAGGGAGAAGACTGCTATGCCGGTGAGGAGAGTATAGAGGAAGAAGACGATTACGCCGATGAAGAGCTCCTGGAGGAAGAAGACGATTACGCCGATGAAGAGCTCCTGGAGGAAGAAGACGATTACGCCGATGAAGAGCTCCTGGAGGAAGAAGACGATTACGCCGATGAAGAGCTCCTGGAGGAAGAAGACGATTACGCCGATGAAGAGCTCCTGGAGGAAGAAGACGATTACGCCGATGAAGAGCTCCTGGAGGAAGAAGACGATTACGCCGATGAAGAGCTCCTGGAGGAAGAAGACGATTACGCCGATGAAGAGCTCCTGGAGGAAGAAGACGATTACG
>JAJQGR010000038.1:8525-9679 GCA_021200345.1 Lachnospiraceae bacterium
GAGGAAGAAGACGATTACGCCGATGAAGAGCTCCTGGAGGAAGAAGACGATTACGTTGCTGAAGAGTTCATAGAGGAAGAAGAGTACTACGCCGATGAAGAGTTCGTAGAGGAAGAAGAGTACTACGCCGGCGAGGATATTCAGATTCTGGACATGAACCGGTCTTTGGAAGATGAGGATGAGAGCGGTCTTTCCCATCTGTTAAAGAGAGGGCAGAGCCGGGTGTTTTTCGGGACAACGCTTCTGCTTCTGGTTATTTTTGCGTCTGCAGCCGCGGCGATGATCACCGGAAAGGGAGGCAACTCCGTGGAAGCGTTCTCCAGTGTCAGCAGCACGCTGGAGGATGTGGATGTGATCGGGGAGGAGGGGCTGAGTGCTCTGATGGAGAGCAAAAGCTCCGCTTATCAGGCCACGCTTCTGTCAACCACACAGACGGAGAGTGGAGGGACTGAATACGAGGAGACAGAGGAGAGCAATCTCATTTATGTGGAGCTGGTCATGACCTCTGTGGAGAAGGATTTAAAAATTAAATTTACCAACGCCGGCACTGGGAAGCTGATTGCCAATGTGCCTTTCTCTGTGAAGGTGATCGACAGCAATCAAAAGGAATCTACCTGGACGGACGAGGATAAGGATGGCATTATCTACATGTCCGGCCTGGTATCCGGAACCTACAGAGTTACCATGATGGAACTGGAGGGAGAGCTGTACGAACGCTACACATTCAGCACTGTCAGTGAAAGCGTCACTGTCAAGGATACCATCGTATATGAAACCGTAGATGTTTCCGCGGAGATTAAGGAAGAAGCGGAAATTAATGTGGCTGAGGAGGAAGCCCAGGTAGAGCTGGAAGTGGAATCGGTCAGGACCAATACGGTAGACTGGGTGGAAAGCACCAAAACCCTGAGTGCGGAGGGGTATACGGAGATTGATAAATCGCAGATTGAAGTGCCTACGGCAATGTCTGTGGCGAGAAGCTTTCTGGCAACCGCTCAGACAAATGAGGAAGCTTCAGACACCGGTTCGGATACCGGAACGGATGACAGCGATGATAGTGACAGTGAGGACGATACCGGCGACGACAGCAGCAGTGAGGACAATACCGGCGATGACAGCAGCAGCGGGGACGATACCGGCGATGACAGCAGCAGCGG
>JAJQGR010000205.1 GCA_021200345.1 Lachnospiraceae bacterium
TGTGTCTGGTGCTGACACAGATAGAGGGAGTGGCCCGCTTTGTGTCAGCCAGAGGCAAAGTAAGTATTCCCAAAGAGCAGGAGCAAAGACTTTGGAAAATGGCTGCCCGGCTGGTGGAGACTAGCGGCAGGGATCAGGACGCTTTGGCAGTCTGTCTGCCGGTACAGGTCTATGATGGATTGGAATGTGTCCGCACAGACGAAAAGGGAGATCCCATACTGCATCTGAGCCAGGATGGCTATCACCAGTCCTATCGTCCCTTAAACTGTCAGCTTCCGGCACTGTATACCTTACAGACTGTGGCGGAGAGCGATGGGACAGATTTCTTCGAAGGAATGGTGCCTGTGAGAAGCTTTCTGGGAGGCGTTCGCCAGCATTATGGGCAGATTTTCGGCGCTCCGGACTGGCAGCCGATCGTCTGCGGCGGAAAGGAGCAGGGATGAAAAAACAGTTTCCTTACAGTGTCTTTCTTTTGATGGGTTCTCTGATCGGGGCGGCTGGCGCTGTAATTTTATGCGGATTGTGCTTTACGGACCTGTGGAGCGAAGGCTTTTCCCTGGTGCTGTGCAATGGGTTGATTTTTGGCTGCCTGTATTTCGGCGGCTTTTTTGGCATGCACCTGGCCATCAGTCTGCATCCCGGATATCGGATTGAGCGCCCTGGAAGCTGGCTGAGAAAAGGACTTATGATGGGGCTGTGCACCATTCTGATTGCCATGGCCGGGCAGCTGTTGTTTATGATTTCCAGGGAGGAGGTCACCAGAACGGTGGAGGAGGAAACGGTGGTGGAGCGAGAGGTTACCACGGTGGATATGGCCTTTCTGATCGACGCTTCCTCCAGCATGGAATCTTTGGGGTACCGGCAGCCTAGCTTAAACGCTGCCATTCAGTTTGTGGAAAGCCTGGATGAGACGGAGCAGATGCAGGTAATCGCCTTTGCGGGAAAGGTGGTGGGGCGGACAGGCCTTCTGGTCACGGATGATGACGGTAAGGCAGAGCTCACTGCTTTTATTGAGGAGATTGACGCCAGAGGCACCACGGATTTTGACGCGCCCTTAGAGGAGGCGGTGGAAACCCTGCTGAAAGAGGGGCGGGATGACAGCGGCAAGATGATCATTCTGCTGACCGACGGAGACGTGACGGGGGATGACGAGACGATCAGTGCCAGCCTGTCTTCCACTATTGCCGACAACAATATTCTGCTTTATACCGTGCGCATTGCGGAGAGTGAAAACACGGACATGGGCAGCGGTCTGCTTAAGCTGGTGGAGACCACCGGCGGTATGGACCAGGTGCTGGTGCCTGTGGACGGGGAGGTGGATGTGGCAGCTATGGTGGAAGCCTTTCAGAATGCCGCCTTTGACGCGATTCTGGAGACCATTGTGGAGCCTGTGACGGAAACCAGTATGGAGTTTGTGCTGCGGGATGAGGAAATGATCACTCAGGGAGGCTCCCTCTGGCAGCTCATGGTTCGCATGGTTACCATGCTGTTGTGCCTGCTTTGCTTTTACAGGGGATATTTTGGCGGGGCTTTGAAGAGAAAGCTTTTGATCAATGGGGCGGTTGTGGCGGGGATGTCTGTCTGCGTGACTCTGGGAAGCAGGATGGGGCTGGATAGAAATGGCGTTTTTCAGCTGCTGATGCTGTTATTGCTGGTTCCTGTCTTTGGAGCAGCCTGTGTGCGGCTGGAGGAGGCGGGATCAGATCCCCAACCCGCGGACCGGGTCCCGGAGATGGAAGAGGGGGATGTGATCCATGTATAATCCAAAGAGCAGAGCCTGGGAAACGGAATATCAGGAGGAAGCGTTGCTGCTCTGGTGCAGGGAACCCTTCAACAGGGAGAACCCTCAGGCCCAGTTCATCCTGGCGGACAAGATGCTCAGTGAAGCTTCCAGGGGAGCCTCCACGGCGGAGGCGGTCTACAAAATGGAATGGGCCGCCTCAAAAGGCTACGGGCAGGCAGCGCTTGCCATGGGGCAGATGTTTACCTATGGCTGGGGCGTCCACCGCAATGAAAAGCTGGCCAGGCAGTGGTATGAGAAGGCCCTGTCTCTGGGCTGTCAGCAGGCTGGGGAGTATCTGGAGCTTCTGAAAATAAGAAAACGCCGCAGAATCCGGCTGACTGCGGGCCTTACGGCTCTTGGCCTTGTGGTCCTCTTGATTGGGGGATTGTATATTGTCAGGCAGTTGCCTGGGGGAATCCGGGTTTCTGCTGATACGGAGCTGTATATAGCACCCTCTCTGACAGAGCTCGACGACGCCCTGACGGAGCTGGTGAATGAACGCGACACGGAGCAGATGAGGAACGGGGAGGAGAGTACCTGCCGTCTGCTGGTGCTCTATGAGGGCGACAGTCTGGATTTGTCCGCTTTCCCGGCGCTGACCGTGCTGTCCAACGGCAGCGGTTATGTGATCATTCAGTTTGAAAATGAGGAGGATATGAATTCCTGCCTGGAAGCGCTTAAGGCGATGGACGAGGTGCGTTCCGTGCAGGAGGACGCCTACAGCCGGCAGCTGCCGGATACAGCTTCTTTTGGTGCGGGCATGACATCAGGAACCGTTACGATATCCGCTGACGGCGGGAATGTGGATTTTGCGGGAAGCTTTGCGGATACTGCCGCCGCTACTTCCTCCTACACGGGCTATTCCTACATGACCTGGGGAGCGCAGGCCATGGGCATGGATCAGCTGGCAGCCTGGCTTATGACCCAGGATGTGGAGCCGGTGATTGTGGCGGTGATCGATTCAGGATCCATGCCTTATCCGGATACAGAGGATCGGATTCTGGAGGGATATGATTTTGTAGATAAAGATGGGGGAAACGGCCAGAATGACGAAAACGGTCATGGCACCCATGTGGCCAGCACCATTCTGGACTGCACCCAGGGGCTGCCGGTTTATGTGCTTCCTCTTCGGGCCCTGAGCGGGGATGGAACGGGGCGGGGCTCGGCCGTTGTAGCAGCGCTGATGCTGGCCCTTGAGCTGCGTGTGGATGTGATCAACATGAGTCTGGGGGCACAATTTGACAGGGATGAGAACGGGGAATGTCCCAATGAAGTGGAGGATCAGCTTGTGTGGGATCTGGTGGAGGCCGGCACCATTGTGGTGGTTTCGGCGGGAAATGATAACACCAGCGTTGAAAATTATCAGTATGCTCATCTGGAGGAGTGCATTGCAGTAGCGGCCTGCGACAGTGACCTGAAAAGGGCTTCCTTTTCCAACTATGGAGACACTGTGGATGTGATCGCGCCGGGAGTGGATGTGGTCAGCCACCATATCGAGAGTGAATATGAGAGCCTCAGCGGTACCTCCATGGCGGCGCCCCATGTGTCCGCGCTGGCGGCCATGCTGCGGTTGTATCTCAGGGAAGAATCGGCCGCGCAGATTGAAAAATACATCAAACAATACTGTAATGAGCTGGGCAACAGCATTTACTACGGCAACGGCATCCCCTGGGCGGGGTATTTTGCCGGGAACTGATTTTCATTGATGAAAGTGCCGGCGAAGCAGGCATGATGATTATATACTATTTTCCCTGTTGATGTGGGATCCCTGAAAGAGGAGGCGGACAATGTCGGACAATAATACCATAAAAATCATTTATCGGAAGATGTGCCAGAGGTGCGGCCATAGTAATCCCGCAACAGCTTCTGTCTGCGCAAACAAGAGATGCCGTGCGGATCTGGGTCTTTACAGTGTGACCCAGTGGAGGCTGGAAGACGAAGAGGAATGGCATGACGGAAAGCCGCCTGAGGAATGGAATTATGGACCGGATTCGGAAAACGAGGAGCGCCGGAAACAGGAGGAAGAACGTCACCGGAAGGAAGAGGAGGAGCGTCGCAAGCAGGAAGAACAGCGTCAACGGAAGGAAGAGGAGGAACGCCGCAAGCAGGAAGAACAGCGTCGTCAGAAGGAAGAGGAGGAACGCCGGAAACAGGAAGAAGAGCATCGAAAGAAAGAAGAGGAGAAACAGAGAAAGGCTGGGATTACAAAAAAGAAAAAATGGCCTTTGATCCTGCTCCCTGTGGCTGCCCTGCTGGTGGCTGCTGTTTTGATTGGAATTGTCATGCCTGACAATGTTTCCCGGACAAATGACCAGACTACGGAGGACGAGAGCGGTGAGAATACGGAGGAGAAAACCGGATCGGGAGATGAGAATGGGGAGGATGCGAACCTGAGTGAGAACCAGTCTTGGGAAAGGAATATTCTGATGGCTGATGCCTGTGAAAATAGGGAGAAAGATACGGCCGGGGAGAATGATGTATTCACTACTACCATCCAAAGAAAAGAAATTACATCAGTGACTTTCCTGGATACCTTGCAGGACGCGTCCTCTGACGCCTGGGATTTCTCTGAGGCACAGGATGGTTCAGTGATGGGTTGGGTGGAGGAATCCTCCGGAGGTTATGATCTGTATATCGCCGGTGAGGGAGGCGTGGCGGCGCCCGCCGACTGTACCGATATATTTCTTGGTTATGAGAATGCGGTCTGTATTGATTTTAATGGAGCTTTCCACACGGACAACACGGAAAGTATGTATGCGATGTTTGCCTTTTGCAGTGCATTGACAGAGTTGGATTTGTCCGGATTTAATACAGGAAATGTGGAAAATATGAGAAGCATGTTTTATGGATGCATCAGCCTGCAGGAGCTGGATCTGACCGGATTTGATACGTCAAAGGTGACAACCATGTGCGTCATGTTTTATGAATGTGCCAGCCTGGTCAGCCTGGATTTGAGCAGCTTCAGTACCGGAATCGTGGAGGATATGGAATTTATGTTTGATGGATGTTCCGGCCTGCGGGAACTGCTCCTGGACGGGACGAAATTCGATACCTCCAGCGTGACAAGCATGAAATGCATGTTTCGTTATTGCAACAGCCTGGAGGAACTGGATGTTGGAGGCTTTGATACATCTAAAGTGACAAGCATGAAAGAAATGTTTCATGCTTGCGCCAGCCTGAGCAAACTGGACCTGCGCAGCTTTGATACGTCCGAAGTTGTGGATATGCGGGGGATGTTTTATGAGTGTGGGAGTGTGACTGAATTGATACTGGATACAGAAAAATTCAGTACAACAAATGTAACGGATATGGGTTACATGTTTGCTGACTGCGTCAGTTTGAGTGAACTGGATGTGAGTGGTTTTGATACATCCAATGTAACGGATATGAGTCATATGTTTGCTAGTTGCGTCAGTTTGAGTGAACTGGATGTAAGTGGTTTTGATACATCTAACGTTACGGGTATGTTGTTTATGTTTGCCGAATGCAGCAGTATAGGTTCGCTGGATGTGAGCAATTTCAACACCACATTCGTGACAGATATGCAGTCCATGTTCAGAAACTGCGGCATCATTTCTCTAGATGTGAGCAGTTTTGTCACCTCTGCTGTGACAGATATGAACTCAATGTTCATGAATTGCGCCGGTTTGGCTTTTCTGGATGTAACCGGCTTTGATACTTCCGCTGTAACAAATATGAGCTATATGTTTTATGGGTGCGAGGGCCTCTCCGACATTGATCTGTCAAGCTTTGATACCTCTTCCGTGGCATATATGAACTATATGTTCGGTGACTGCGCTGATGGCCTGGCCCTGCATTATACACCTGGTCTGTTTGTTACCTCGCAGGTGGAAAATTACGAAGGCTTTATGGATGGAACCGGCTGGGAAAGCTTATTTGAGTGATGTCCATGCCAACAAGAGCGTGAAGTGCGGAGCAGTCTGTGAATCATTTTTGTATCCTTAACCAATTTTGAAAGAGGAGAAACCTTTCATGGCAGATGATAAGAAAATAACCCCCATATATCGTCGCCGCTGCGCGCTCTGCGGACATGACAATCCTATGGACGCGTCTGTGTGTGAAAACAAATCCTGCAGGGCGCAGCTGGGACTGTACGGCAGACTGGTGGATCTGACGGAGGAAGAGGATTATCTCCAGTGGAAGCAGAAAAAGCAGCAGGAGACGATACAGACAGACCAGGGAACGACGTCCAGCGCTGACAGGCCATGGAATTTTGGCGACAATCAGAGCTCCTCTGGGCAGACCAGCACTTCGGTCAACGGGCAAAGTACCATTTCGGGCGGCACATCATCTGACGAAAAAAATACAGGGCAGACTGGCACATCCTCCGGCGGATTGCTGCAGGGAGGAACTGGAATTGTCGTCAAGGCTGCCGCGGCAATCCTGGGGGTGCTTTTGGCATCCGCAGTGATTGGAGGCCTCATCAGCAGATCTCAGCCCTCAGGTTCCGATGATCAGACGGAGGAAACGGTATCTCCGGGAGATGACGAAAACGACGACAATTCCGGTGGTGATGATGGCGCTGGAAACGACGATGGCTCCGGCGATGATGATTCGGGCAATGGTGATGCCGGAAATGATGACGGCACAGGGAATGACGATGGTTCCGGCGATGATGGAAATGACACAGGCAATCAGACAGGTACCATGACTCTGGTGGCGGAGCCCTTAGCCTCCACTGCCATCATGCTGGACGGGGCGGGAGCCATGGATCTCTTATTCTATGCTACCGATGAGTTAAGCTTTGATACGAAATCAGACGGAGAGTACACCGGCCGTTCGTTTGATGGTACGGCTTCGGACTATGATGTGTTGTTCTCCTACATAGAACTTCTGTGCAGCGAATATAATTTTGAACTGGCGGATGATCCCTATTATGAGGTGAAAAAATCTGTCACTGTCTTTGATTTTGTGCTGACCTACACAGGCATGGAGCAGATGACCGGTAGTGGCATTAACGGCCTTTTCAGCGGCGTTAGCGGAGATATCATGATTTACGGCACTATCGAAAGAGACACTCTGGAGGGTTTCTTTTACTATGACCCTGCACTGGAAATGATTGATGAGGGTTGGCGGTACGGCTCCTCCACAGGAGGAAATGAACTGGTGGGGACTTCCGCTGGCGCTGGGCTGTACCGGCTGGCGGACGGCAGCTTCCAGACCACCGACGGGCGATTGAGCGCGGCGGTGGGAGAGGCCATGCTGATTACGGATGGCGTGGAGGAAACACAACTCGCCAGATATGTCTGGGACAATGATGCTGATTGCCAGGAGATTTTTGTGGAAAACAGTCTTGGGACCACCCTGGTGAAGATTCGCTTTCCCAACACCACAACGCTGGCTTCCGGACAGATTTACACGGAATATCGGTTTATGGTGGACAATTCAGGGGACGCGGTGACACGTCTGGGGGTGTACGATAAAGTCCCGCCTCTGAACTGGAAAAATATGTTTGTCTGCGTCCATGGGGATGATTATGTGGCGCCGATCCGGGGTATGATCGGAGAGATGACCAGGCTGAACATCAGGGTTCTTTATGTGGAGGAGGATTCTGTAGCGGTGTTTTATTTCTGTACCCGGTTCAAAAGCTCTCCCAATGAGGTGGAGGGGCTCATCGCCGTGTCCATCGGCGAAGACAGCGTGGTGGAGAATCAGCCGGATGGGGAGTATACCATCTATGTGGGTGAGAGCATAGAAATTACCGGTCCCTGGGAATCTGGCGCGGGACACAGCCTGTGGACCTGGGAGTATCTGGAGGGCTCCCAGTTTTCCGAGCTGACAGGCACCACCTCCCAGACCTGCACTTTGACAGGAAATAAGGCGGGAGATGTGAGAGTGAAGGTGACCTACGATTATTCCGTCAGCGAACCGGACGTGCTGACCGGCATTTCCAAAACGGTACAGAAAGTTCAGGAGCAGGAGTTTGTGGTGCATATTGTGAATAAATAAGGCCTGGGTACAAAAGCCAGTCATGCTTCTGGCTTGACAGACATGAAGCCTTGTGATATGCTTTGAATACCTAAACATAAAGTATAATAATACAAATAAGTGGGATTTACATATATAAAATTTCGCATCCAATTGAGAAAATTTATTTCGTTTCAAAATAGTCGATATATCGACCTAATCCGGCAAGGTTCTATGTTATACTCCTTTTATCGGGAGATTTTCCCTGTTATTGCGGTATTTCCCGGCAGACGAACAGGGCATCTCCGGAAAATTTGGGAGGTGAAGCCATGGAATCTGAGCAGAAAGTTCAGACACCTGCCAAAGAAAAAGGGGTGGCCTTTCGGCCAGAACCTCAGGGAGTACCAAAAGCAAACCGGAATGTGAAGGACAGCGTTTTTCGGAACATATTTTCGGACAAGAGATACTTACTTCAGCTGTATCAGACCCTGCACCCAGAGGATGACGATTGTACAGAGGAGGATCTGGCATGTGTGACTCTGGAACAGATTCTGGTGCGGGATATTCATAATGATCTGGGATTCATGGTCAGGGACAAAAGCCTGATTATGCTGGAAGCGCAGAGCAGTTGGACGGTGAATATTATAGTCAGGGCACTGATGTACATTATACGCACTTATCAGGATTATTTCAGGGAAAGTGCCCAGAGTCTGTTCACCACAAAGGCAGTCCACATGCCAGAGCCAGAGATCTATGTTGTTTATTCCGGGAATGAGAAAATTGAGAGAGAATGGATTACGTTGTCCGGAGAGTTCTTTGGAGGAAAGCAGACAGCCCTGGAGGTGAGAGTGAAAGTACTTACTGGTGGCTGTGGTAATGACATTGTCAGCCAGTATATCAGTTTCACCAAAGTGGTGAATGGTCAGTTTTGCACGCTGGGGCGGACGAGAAAAGCGATTGCGGAGGCAATACAGATCTGCAGAGAACGGAATATACTGAGGGAGTACCTGGAGAGTCGGCAGAAGGAGGTGGAGGATATTATGTTTACTTTGTTCGATCAGGAAGAGATTTTGAAAGATTTTATCGCCAGTGAAAGGCGGGAGCAGGCGGAGGAAACGGCTCGGGAAGTTACAAAAGAAGTTACAAGAGAAACTGCAAGGGCACTTTATGAAAATAAGGTGGCAATAGAGATTATTGCAAAATCGTTAAAACAAAATGTCCGTACGATTGAAAGCTGGCTGGGGCTTGCTCCTCAAATGTGATGCATTATATGCGGGAAGAGGGCTCCCAGAGAGTCAGGGGATACTATTCAGGTCAAAATGCGTGGGCGCTCTTACTACTGAACTGAGTTTTAGAGGTAGCAGGAGCGCCTTTTGCAATTTCTGCTGCTGTTCTGTTATTATGTTTCTGTGAGATACTTACTGTTCAGGAGGTGAAAAATTTGGAAAATAAAATGCAAAAAGGAAACGTTGTGCAGGACACCCGGCGGCCGTTATGCGGGGACAGAAAATGTGTCCGGCAGATGATTCAGCTGGCGGGGCAGCTTTTAAAGGAGGAAACCGTTCCTCAAAAGGGAAGCTTTCAGCCCTGTACCGTTCAATTTCATATCGAGGGAAGCGTAAATATTGCTTTTTTGAGGATAGAATCAGTTGGTGAGGATCAAAGGCGGCTGAAAATTGGAGTGACAGATGAACAAAGCAGGTACAGCATCTCACAGCTTGATTTTAAAGGATCCAATGAGCAGATTGCTGAATATCTGAGCAAGGAAGAGCTGGAGAATGACTGGTATGAAAGATTTATGAAGATGTCAGAAAAGTGGTCAGAAAAGCAGGAGGAATATCCGCATTCTCCTTGAAGGTAATCTTTATAT
>JAJQGR010000022.1 GCA_021200345.1 Lachnospiraceae bacterium
GTCTGCAGGAGGGGGTGGAACTGGTGATCAAGGCTTTGGAGGAGGCTACCGGCGGGGAAACCTTTATCAGTAAGATTCCGTCTTTTCGGGTGACAGATCTGGCGGAGGCCATGCTTCCCGGCGGACACACCAGGGAGATTGGCATCTATCCCGGCGAGAAGCTGCATGAGATCATGGTGACCACGGAGGATTCCGCCAATACCTGGGAATATGAGAAGCATTTCATTGTCTATCCCCAGGTACACTGGAATGACAAGCAGAAGGTGAATACCAGCGGCAAAAAGGTGGAGGAAGGCTTTTCCTACAGCTCCGGCAATAATACGGAATGGCTGTCGGTGGAGCAGATCAGGGAACGCCTGAAAGGAATTGATCTGGAGAAATAAGGTGAATTTAGGGCGAAATGCGGAACCGGAGGCCAATTTGATTTATTTAAGACCCATGACAGAAGATGACACGGCGGATATCGTAGCCTGGCGCAATTCTCCCGGCGTGAGAAAGTCTTTCATATATCAGGAAGATTTCACACCGGAGGGACACCTGAACTGGTTCCATGAGGTAGTGCAGAAGGGCCGGGCTGTCCAGATGATGATCTGCGAGGGAGAGACCAATAAGGCCATTGGCAGTGTCTATATCCGGGACATTGATCACACGCATCATAAGGGAGAGTATGGAATTTTTCTGGGTACGGAGGAAGTGAGGGGCAGAGGAATTGGCACACAGGCCGCCCGCCTGATGGTTGCCTATGGTTTTGAGGAGCTTCACCTTCACAGGATTTACCTGCGGGCGCTTTCAGAAAATGTAAGGGCTATTCGCAGCTATGAGAAAGCCGGATTTGTAAAGGAAGGCTGTCTGAAGGACGATGTGTGTATTCACGGGGAATATAAGGATATTGTCTGGATGGCGGTGGTGAGAGAGGATACCCATGAAGATTAGTTATGTGATTCCCTGCTATCGTTCTGAGCATACGCTGGAAAAGGTGGTGGAGGAGATCAACAGTACCATGACCGGAATTCCGGAGCATACCTGGGAAATTATACTTGTAAATGATTGTTCTCCGGACGGTACGCTGGATGTAATTCGCCGGCTTTGCGAGAAGTATCCATATATCAAAGGTATTGATTTTTCCCGGAATTTTGGGCAGCATGCGGCGCTGATGGCGGGGCTTCGCCATACCGACGGCGATGTGGTGATCTGCCTGGATGACGACGGACAGACTCCCGCCAATGAGGCAGGAAAGCTGATCACAAAGATTGAGGAAGGATACGATGCGGTCTATGCGGAATATGAGCATAAGATGCATTCCACGTTCCGCAATCTGGGCAGCAAGGCCAATGAACTGATGCTGAGAGCTCTGCTTGGAAAACCAAAGGAATTGTACATCAGCAGTTACTTCGCAGTGCGTCGTTTTGTGGTGGAGGATATGATCCGCTATGAGAATTCCTACCCTTATGTGATTGGCCTGGTGCTGCGGGCCACCAAGCGGATCGCCAATGTGAAGGTGAATCACAGAGAACGGGAGGTGGGCAGCAGCGGCTACACTCTCAAAAAGCTTCTGGCTCTCTGGATCAATGGCTTTACCGCGTTCAGCGTGATGCCTCTGCGGGTCGCCACCTGTATCGGCGCCTGCTGCGCGGGTATTGGCTTTATCTATGGCATTTATACTATTATCAAGAGAATCATTCTGCCGGATATTCCTGCCGGGTTCAGCGCCCTGATGAGTGCCCTGGTGTTTTTTGGGGGGATGATTATGCTGATGCTTGGTATTCTTGGGGAATATATCGGGCGCGTCTATATCAGCCTGAACAGCGCTCCGCAATATGTGATCCGGGACTGTATCAATATGGATGAGAAAGAATAAATGGAGAGACTACAGAACCATTTTTGCAAACACATACGTATTTACAGGGCTCTTTTGATGGCACTGGTTCCTGTGTTATGCTGTGTTATGGTCTGCGCGCTTCAGGGACATAAGATTACAGATATTTATCTCCCCGCTTCCGACTGGAATGATGAACTGTTTTATTATAAGCAGGTGGAAGGAATGATAAAGTATGGATACCCTTATGGGTATTTTGGCTTTAATGAAAGCCATGCCCAGGTATTGTCGTTCGCTGCCTGGAGTCCTGTGCTTGTGTGGCCATGGCTGTTGTGGGGACTTTTATTTGGGTGGAATCTGATGTCCCCAATCTATTGTAATCTTTTTCTGATGACGGCAGCAGTTTTTCTGTTTGTATACATTACGGAAGCGGATTGGAGACAGTGCGTGTCGATTGCGGTTCTGTACGCGGTCTTTCCGTTGACCTCCCGTTATATTTTATCGGTAATGCCGGAGTGCGTCTGCTTTGCGATGGGGCTGGTGTTCTGGGCATGCGCGTACAGCTATTTTCAGAAAGAAAGCACGGGTAGGCTTGCGGCAATGTTTGTGATTTCCGCCGTTTTAACGCTGATGCGGCCATATATGATACTTTTTCTTGCCCTGCCTTCGATTTTACTTATTATGAAAAAAAGGTGGCTGGGCGTAGTGGGCAGCCTGGGGATTGTCGGTGTGACGGGAATCGGGTATGTCTGCATCAAAAAGTTCCTGGCGGCGGAGTATTTTACAGCGTTGTTTGATACTTCATGGCTGACCAATTTTATTTATTACGGAGTCAGGCAGGGCTTTGCCATGCTCATTCAGAAGTTCTGCTCCGGCTTTTTGCAATTTATGGATTGCTGTAGACAGGGAATAGTGAACAGAAGCTTTACAGGACTCTTTTTTATTGGATTTCTGATCGTTATGCTGCTCTTGCTGGTCTGGACGGTGACGGAACTGATACGAAAAGAGTACTGGCAGGCGCTTCTGTACGGACATCTGTTTTTGTCATTTGCCGGCATGTGGGTGGCTCTTCTGCTGATGTATAAAATGCAGGAGGGAAGTAAGCATTTGCTGACATTCATTGTGGTTGGTTTTTTTGCGCTGGCTATGACAAATATGACAAAATGGGGACGTTTTGTTCCAACGGTTCTGTGTGGAGTCTGTTTTATCTGTCTGTATGGTGGAATGCTCAAAAACAACGAGGATTTCCGGCTTTCGTTTTACACTGAGGAGTTGGCGGAGGTAATGGATCAGACAGGGGAGCAGCTTCAGGAGGCATTGAGCCTGAATATGGATAATACACCAAATTATGATAATGATGTGATCTGGGTCGTGTCGGATCGAATTGCGGATAACGCAAGTGTGAGTACGGATTATCAGATCCTGTATGGATTGCCTGCGGGTTTTGGAATCAGCTGCTGTTATGCGGAATATGTGCAGGAAAATTTTGATGAACTGCAAAGCAGGTATATCTGTACTGTTGCAGGCGGGCAGATTGATGAGCTCTGTCAGGAGAGAGGGATGACAGTGATTGCCCAGGGGCTGAACGCGGTGGTTTATCAGCTGAGATAGAGGCTGAAATGCTTAGCCGCCTTTCTCAATGAAACATCCCGCGGATGTCTTGCCGCATGCGCGGAAGGAAAGTGATTGCATGAAAAAAATACTGAATAAATTAAACGTCATACTGGACGCGAAACAGAAAAGCAGGATGAAGCTTCTGGTGGTGCTGATGGTCATCGGCGCCCTTTTGGAGACGGTGAGTATCGCTCTGGTGCTTCCCATTGCCACGGTGCTGCTCAATGAAGACAGCGTCAACGGGGATGGCCTGACAGGGCAGCTTTACCGGCTTTTTGGATTTCAGAATGTCAACAACTTTGCCATTTTTCTGCTGTTTTGTCTGCTGGTTGCCTTTATTGTCAAAAACACATTTTTGTTTGTGGAGACAAAAATGCAGCTGAATTTTGTGTACAATAATCAGTTCGAGACCTCCCGCAAGATGATGATTAATTACATGAAGCGTCCTTATGAGTATTATCTGAACGCGGAGACTGCCGTCATACAGAGGAGTATTACCTCGGACGTGAATAATATGTATGCCATGGTGCTGTCCATCCTGCAGCTGATGAGCGAGGTAGTGGTGGCAGTATGTATGGGAGCTTACCTGATCTGGCAGGACGCAGTGATGTGCATTACCATTGGCGGTTTGCTGGTGATTATGCTGCTTGTAATCAGGGTGGCCATTAAGCCTGTGATGGTGCGCACGGGCAAGGAAAATCAGGACTATTATGCGGGCCTGTTTAAGTGGATCAATCAGGCAGTGACGGGGATCAAGGAGATCAAAATCGCCAACAAGGAGAGCTATTTTATCCATGAGTACGCCAAATGCGGTGACGGCTATGTGAAAGCGGTCAAAAAATCCACCCTTTTAAATTCCACGCCCAGGCTTTTGATCGAGACTGTGGTGATTGCGGGCTTTGTGGTATATATGTACATCTCTTTTCAGCTGGGACGGGGAACAGAACAGATCGTTGCCAGCGTCTCCGCTTTTGCGGTGGCGGCCATGAAGCTGTTGCCCTGCGCCAACCGAATCAACAATCATATGACGAATATTTCCTATTTTGAACCTTTCTTTTTTGGCGCCAGCGATAATCTGCAGGCGGACATCAGCGATAAGTCCATTGTCTATGACGCGGATGCCTATACCGGGCTGGAGGTGGTGGAAAAGCTGCCTGTGAAGAAAAGCATTCTTATGAAGAATGTGTATTATAAATATCCCAATACGGATGTCTATATTTTTGAAAATATGGAGATGGAGGTCCCGATTGGAAAATCCGTGGGCATTGTGGGCACTTCCGGCGCCGGTAAGACGACGGTGGTGGATATTATGCTGGGACTTTTAGAGATGGAGAGCGGCCAGGTCCTGGCGGACGGCGTGGATGTGAATCTGCCTGAGAATTACGAACGCTGGCTTGCCAATGTGGGGTATATTCCTCAGACCATTTTTATGCTGGATTCCAATATCCGGGAGAATGTGGCTTTCGGCGTGCCCCGGGAGCATATTTCGGAGGAGCAGGTCTGGGCGGCGCTTCATGACGCTCAGTTGGATACCTTTGTGAAAGGATTGCCGGAGGGTCTGGATACGCAGATTGGGGAGAGGGGAATTCGCCTCTCCGGCGGGCAGCGCCAGAGGATCGGCATTGCCAGAGCGCTGTTCTGGGATCCGGAGGTGCTGGTCTTAGATGAGGCCACGTCTGCTTTGGACAACGACACAGAGGCCGCCATCATGGAGTCCATTAATCATCTGCATGGCAAAAAAACGCTGCTGATCATCGCCCACAGGCTGCAGACCATTGAAAAGTGTGATATGATTTACCGGATTCAGGATAAAAAAGCGGTAAGGGAGAGATGATGGAGAAAAACAGATCCGGGCGACTCTTTATCATATTGGGAGCTTTGAGCTTTGCGGCGGTGATCTTTCTCTGGATCTTTTCCAAAATCAGCTGGTCGGGAACAGCTCATCAGGTGGTTCTGATGGGAGACAGTGTGATAGGAAACGAGCTCTACGATGTGGTGTTCGATGAGATGCTGGCCCAAAAGCTTGAGATGGAGGTGTTTAACGCGGCCTTTGGGGGTACCGGGGTGGTATCGGGAAATCCGGACATTTATGAGACATACGGAGCGGAAGCCCTGTGTTTTGAGCCTCTTGTCAACGCCATCATTCTTCAGGACTTTTCCGCACAGAACGCGTCGATTGAGAGAAATTCCCCTCTGGAATATTTTCAGGAGCGGCTGGCGGATCTTGAGGAAACGGATTTTGAGAAAGTGGATATTCTGGTCATCTGTTTTGGAGCCAATGATTATGCCAATCAGGTTTCCCCGGACGTTTTTGAGCAGGTGTTCGATGAGGGCGTAGGCAGGCTGACGGAGGCGTTTCCCAATTTGTCCATATATATTTCATCCCCTACCTACAATTGCCTGATCAGGGAGGATGAGGATATTCCCTGTGACAGCGGGGAGTGGGGAGATTACCTGCTGGAGGAGTATATTCTGCGCCAGGAGAAGGTCGCGGAAAAATACGGGATTCCTTTCATTGATAATTATCATGACAGTGTGATTAATGAGGAGACGATTTATGATTATACCATTCCTTCGGACTGCCTGCATCTGAACAAAGAGGGCAGGGAGGTGCTGTCAGATCATATCGCTCAGGCGATTTTTGAAAATATGAATTAGGACGCTTATGAAAGTAGAAGTTTTTTTGATGAAGATAAAACGGAACATTTCCAGACAGGATTGGGCTGCCTTCCTGGCGGCGCTGGCGGCGGGGCTTTGCGCCCATCTGCGGATTTTCGTCAGTGACATTCCCAATCATGACGGCCTTTCCGGAATCTATTTTGACCAGAATATGATCACCTCCGGGCGGTGGTTTCTGACAGTGGCCTGTCATATTTCCACAGATTACACCCTGCCCTGGGTGATCGGACTTTTGTCCCTGATTTACCTGGGACTGACGGCAGCGGCTTTGTGCCGGTTTTTGGAATTGAAGCATACCTACAGTGCAGTGATGATTGGAGCGCTTCTGGCGGTATATCCATCCTTAAGCTCTGATTTCGCGTATATTTTCACGGCGGACGGCTATATGCTGGCGCTGTTTTTGGCGGTGCTGGCCGTGTGTCTCGTAGAAAGATCCTCCAAAGGGTTTTTATGGGGAGGAATCCTTCTGGGCTTTTCCATGGGAATTTATCAGGCTTACCTTTCCTTTGCCATGGTGCTGGCGGTATATGGTGTGTGCAGAGCCTGGTTTTTTAAAAGAAATGTCAGAGAAAACTGGCTGTTGACTCTGCGCTATGTGGGCATGGGCACTCTGGGAGCCGCGGTCTATTATGGAATGCTGCAGCTTCTTTTAAAGCTTCAGAATACGGAGCTGTCCGGTTACCAGGGCATTGGCAGTGAGAATTCTCAGAGCATTGTCAGTATTCTGGTTAATGTGTATCAGGATTTTGTCACACATACCCTGCGGGGAAACATTATGATGCAGAAAGGAATTCTGCTGGCTGCCGCGGTGGTGCTTTTTGCGGCTGCCGCGCTTGCCCTGGGAGCGGCTTTTGCCCGGGCGGGGAGCTTTCGAAATGTGTGGAGTCTGTTGTGCCTGCTGGCGGCGGTGGTCATTCTTCCTGTCTGCTTTAACGTGATGCTGGTGATTTCCCCAGAGGTGACCTATCACTCATTAATGCGATATCAGTGGGTGTTGATGCCGGTCTGCGCGGTGGCGCTTATCGACAGGCATGGAGAGGAATTTCAGTCAGAAAGGCTGGCCTGTGTGTTGCCATGGGCGGGGCTGATCAGCGCTTCCGTGGTGATTTTTTCTTATATTCTGATCTGTAATGTGGCTTATTTTAATCTGGAAAAAAAGTTTTCTAAAACCTACAGCTACTGTCTGCGTCTGTTAGACAGAATCGAGCAGATGGAAGGCTACACCTATGATATGCCCATCGCCATGATCGGGGTGGTCAGCGACGAGACGTTTCCCAGTACCGATCTGACCGTTGGGGTGACAGATTCCCTTCTGGGAACCAGCGGTGATTATCTGGTATATACGGCCCGGAATTATCAGGATTTCTGGGAATATTATTTTGGAGTGACGGTACAGCTAGTGGACAGTGATCAGATTACAGAGATCTATGAATCCTAGGAATATCAGGCGCTGGATCCTTTCCCGGCTGAGAACTGTATGACGATCGTGGACGGGATACTGTACGTCAAGACGGAAAATAAGGAGTAGAGCCATGGCTTTGTTATCGATCATCCTTCCTTCGTACAATGAAGAGGCCAATATAGCGCGCACGGCGGTACGCTTAACCGGGGTGCTGGAGGGAGCCAATATTCCCTTTGAACTTCTGTTTGTCAGTGATGGCTCCAGGGATCATACTTATGAGGAAATTCGGAAGCTGTCCCTTAAGGATCCGCGGATCCGCGGTGTGGAGTTCAGCCGCAATTTTGGGAAAGAGGCGGCGATTTTTGCGGGTCTTCATCTGGCGAAGGGAAGCTGCTGTGTGGTGATGGATTGTGATCTGCAGCATCCGCCGGAGGTGATTCCCCAAATGTATGATCTCTGGAAACAGGGCTATGATATTGTAGAGGGAGTAAAAAGCGACCGGGGGCAGGAGAGCGGTCTGCATCGGTTTTTTGCCAATGTGTTTTATGGCCTGATGAGCCGGGTGATGAAGATGGATATGCGGGATACCTCTGATTTCAAGCTGCTGGATCGGAAGGTGATGGACGTGCTGACCGGACTGACAGAGCGCAATACTTTTTTCCGCGCACTGACTTTCTGGGCAGGTTTTTCTTCCGTCAGTGTGGCTTACCAGGTGCAGGAAAGGACTTACGGGGAGAGCAAGTGGAGTTTCTGGGGGCTGTTAAAATACGCTGTCAGCAATACCACCTCTTTTACCACGGCGCCTCTGCAGATGGTGACGGTGGCCGGAATCGCGTTTATTGTGGCGTCCGTGATTCTGGGAGCCCAGACCCTGTTTAATTATTTTACGCACAATGCGGTGGAGGGCTTTACCACGGTGATTTTGCTGCTTCTGATTGTTGGGGGACTTCTGATGCTGAGCATGGGGGTCATCGGACATTATATTGCCAGAATTTATGAGGAAATAAAGGGCCGTCCGCGTTATATTATCGCGAAAGATACCGTCAAAGATACCGGAAAAGAGGGGGCGGCTTCATGAAAAAAAGACAGAGTAATTTTGAGGCGCTTCGTCTGATCGCCATGGCCCTTGTGGTGACGCTGCACTATTTGAGTAAAGGGAATATTCTGCTGCCTCTGTCTTCACAGCTTGGTTTGCTGGATCGGGTTGCTTACCTGTTGGAAGCCGCGGCCATTGTGGCGGTGAATGTGTATGTATTGCTGACCGGATATTTTATGTGTCAGTCGCGGTTTCGGCTGGGACGTCTTTTGCAGATTGTGCTGCAGGTATGGTTTTACAGTCTGGTGATTCCCCTGATTCTGGGAGCGGCTGGCGTTTTGGAGCTGTCAGGACTTACCACCTATGACTGGCTGATGCTGATGTTTCCGTTGAATATGGAGCACTACTGGTTTCTGACCGCGTACGTGCTGCTGGTGCTTTTGACACCTCTTCTGAACAGAGCAATCGCTGTCATGAATCAGAAACAGCTGGCGATGGCGGCTATTCTGGTAACGCTGCCTCAGTCACTTCTCAAATCAGTGCTGCCGGTGACGTTTACCACGGATGACAACGGTTATGGAGTGCTCTGGTTTGTGGCGTTGTATCTGATCGCGGCCTATCTCAGGAAATATGGGATGGGTTTTCTGTCCACAAAGGGCAGGGCGGCCCTGGTGTATCTGGCCGGGGTGCTGGCTGTCTGGGCTGGCGGCCTTTTGATGAACAGAATTTATCTGACCACCGGCCGTTTCTTAGACAGAGTGGGTCTGACCT
>JAJQGR010000301.1 GCA_021200345.1 Lachnospiraceae bacterium
GGGGATGCCATTGTGAAGGGCGGACGATATGATCAGCTGCTTCTTTATTTTGGATCGGATGCGCCGGCCGTGGGCTTTGCTGTTGTGGTGGATGATGTGATGGAGGCGCTGGATTATCAGAAAACGCCGGTTCCCGCGGCACAGGAGGCGGTAAAGCTGACTTATCACAATGAGGAGACCTATCTGGAGGCTCTGTCGGAGGCGGCGCTGCTTCGCGGTCAGGGCAGGCGCGTGGTGTTGACCGGGGAGGTGGAAAATGAGTTCTGACAGATATCTGACATTCGCCCTGGGCAAAGGCCGTCTGGCAGACAAGACGCTTTCATTGTTAAATCAGATCGGGATTACATGTCAGGAGATGGAGGATAAAAGCTCCAGAAAGCTGATTTTTGTCAATGAGGAGCTGAAGGTGCGATTTTTTCTGGCCAAAGGGCCGGATGTGCCCACCTATGTGGAGTATGGAGCCGCAGATCTGGGAGTGGTAGGAAAAGATACTATTTTGGAGGAAAACAGGAGGGTATACGAGGTTCTGGACCTGGGCTTTGGTGCCTGCAGGATGTGCGTCTGCGGACCGCCGCAGGCAAAGCAGCTTTTACAGAATCATGAGAGAATACGGGTGGCTACCAAATATCCGAATATTGCCAGGGATTATTTTCATAATAAAAAAAATCAGACCGTAGATCTGATAAAGCTGAACGGATCTGTGGAACTGGGACCTTTGGTATCGCTGTCAGATGTGATCGTGGATATTGTGGAGACAGGGTCTACGCTGAAAGAGAATGGACTGGTGGTGCTGGAGGAAATTTGTCCGCTGTCAGCCAGACTGATTGTAAATCAGGTGTCGATGCAGATGGAGGCGGAGAGAATCCGGGGGCTGATCAGGGAGTTGTCGGAGGCGTTGAAAGGATAGGATATGAAAACAATAGCACTTACTGAAGAAAGTCGAAAGAATTTATTGAACACGCTTTTAAAACGCAGTCCCAATCATTATGGCAGTTATGAGAAGACGGTTCAGGACATTATCGCGCAGGTTCGTAAGAAAGGAGATCAGGCCCTTTTTGAACTGACGAAACAGTTTGACGGCTGTGATATTAATCGGCAAAATATCCGTGTAACGGCTCAGGAGATGGATGAGGCGGTGGCTGCGGTGGATCCGGAGTTGTATGCGGTGATGGAGAGAGCTGCGGCCAATATCCGAATTTTTCACGAAAAACAGAAGAGAAATTCCTGGTTTGAATCCAGACCGGATGGCAGCATCCTGGGGCAGAAAGTGACTCCTGTTGCCAGAAGCGGCGTGTATGTACCCGGGGGAAAGGCGGCGCTGTCGTCCAGTCTTTTGATGAATGTGATTCCGGCCAGAGTGGCGGGGGTAAAAAAAATTGTGCTTACCACGCCTCCGGGGAAAGATGGAAAGATTCCCGCGGTGACTCTGGCGGCAGCCAGGATTGCCGGAGTGGACGAGATTTATAAAGTGGGTGGAGCTCAGGCCATCGCGGCGATGGCCTTTGGAACAGAGAGCGTTCCAAAGGTGGACAAGATTACGGGACCGGGGAATATTTTTGTTGCTCTAGCCAAAAAGCAGGTCTTTGGGTATGTGGGAATTGATTCTATCGCGGGTCCCAGCGAGGTGCTGGTGCTGGCGGATGAGACCGCCAATCCCCGTTATGTGGCGGCCGACCTGTTGAGTCAGGCCGAACATGATGAGCTGGCCAGCGCCATTCTGATTACCACATCAGAGGATCTGGCCAGGCAGGTGGAAGCCGAAATTGACCAGTTTGTGGAGAAGCTGGAGAGAAAGGCCATTCTGGAGAAATCGTTGGAAAATTACGGCTATATTTTGCTGGCCCGGAGCATGGATGAGGCCATTGAAGCGGCCAATGAGATTGCTTCTGAGCATCTGGAGATTCTGACCAGGAATCCCTTTGAGGTCATGACAAAAATTGAAAACGCGGGGGCAATTTTTTTGGGAGAATATTCTTCGGAGCCTCTTGGAGATTATTACGCGGGTCCCAACCATATTCTGCCTACCAACGGTACGGCCAGATTTTTCTCCCCTTTAAGCGTGGATGACTTTATCAAAAAGAGCAGTATTATCAGTTATTCCCGTTCGGCACTGGATGCGGTGCACGAGGATGTTGAGGCATTTGCTAAGAGCGAAGGTCTGACGGCGCACGCCAATTCTATTCATGTCAGGTTTGAAAATTAAGTTTCAGGAAAGGGGAACGAAAATGAGAACCGCAGAAATCAGAAGAGCAACAAAAGAAACGGACATTTCCATGACTCTTTGTCTGGATGGCACCGGAAAGGCTGAGGTGGAAAGCGGCATAGGATTTTTTGATCATATGTTGAACAGCTTCGCCAGACATGGACTATTTGACCTGAAAGTAAAAATCAATGGGGATCTGCAGGTGGATGCTCATCACAGCGTGGAGGACTGCGGTCTTGTGCTGGGGCAGGCCATCCGGGAGGCTGTGGGCGACAAAAAGGGAATCCGAAGGTACGGCTATTTTGTGCTGCCTATGGATGAGGTACTGGTGCTCTGCGCGGTGGATTTGTGCGGCAGACCCTATTTTTCTATGGATGCGGAATTCCCGACGCAGCGCTGCGGGGAATTCGATACGGAGCTGGTGAGGGAATTTTTCTATGCGGTGTCTTATTCGGCAGCCATGAATCTGCATGTGAAGGTTTTGTCGCCGGGAAACAGTCACCACATGGCTGAGGCAATGTTTAAAGCCTTTGCCAAGGCACTGGATATGGCGGTTTCGTATGATGAGAGAATTACAGATGTGCTGAGTACGAAAGGGAGTTTATAAGTACTTGCTGTATGGGATCGCCCATCCGCACTCTGCACTGCAACAGGAATACGGGGGATACTGTATGAATGGATTGATTGCCACTATATATATGAAAAACGGACAGGTAGTAACGTCTCCTGAAAATCCGCAGGTGCTGGATGTTTCTCCGGTTGATCTGGCAGCGGCCGCGCAGGAGCATGGGGCGCACGCCCTCTATATTGGAAATCTTGCGGATACGGATGGAGAGCACGACACGAATCTGGGGATTCTGAGGGAAATCTGTGCGGCCTCCGAAGTCCCCGTCATCGGCGCGGAGTATCATTTCCTGAACCGAATGGAGGATGTGAAAAAGCAGCTTTACGCAGGCTGCAGGCATGTGGTGCTGGATGGGGACAGCCCAGAGTCCATGGCGGTACTGAAGGAGGTCTCGCAGAAATTTGGCAGGGAGAAAATCTTTGTTCGTGCACTTGATCCTTCTGAACCGAAAGGCACCACACTGGATGAAATCACCAAATTTGCGGCTGAGGTGATGGATTTAACTGATACGGAGAGATTTGCGGATGCATTTTGTCTGGTGCAGCAGGAGAGACCGGAAGAAAACGCGCTGGAGGCGGCCTTTGACTGGAATGATTTCAAAAAGGATCCTCAGGGGCTGGTGCCTGTGATTGTGCAGGATGATAAGACCGGGCAGGTGCTGATGGCTGCTTATATGAATGAGCAGGCTTATGCAGACACGATTCGCACAGGACGAATGAACTATTACAGCCGCTCCCGCAAAACGCAGTGGCTCAAGGGGGAAACTTCCGGCCATTATCAATATGTTAAGAGTCTGACTGCGGACTGTGATATGGATACGATCCTGGCAACAGTGCGTCAGATTGGCGCGGCCTGTCATACCGGCAGCTATTCCTGTTTCTTTAACGAGATTACTCCAAAGCAGTATCAGGAGAAGAACCCTCTGCAGGTTTTTGAGGATGTTTATGGGGTGATACTGGACCGGAAAATTCATCCGAAAGAGGGGTCCTATACCAATTATCTTTTTGATAAGGGAATTGATAAAATCTTAAAGAAGGTAGGGGAGGAGGCCACAGAGATTATCATTGCGGCCAAGAACCCTGATCCCGAAGAAATCAAATATGAGATTTCTGATTTCCTGTATCATATGATGGTGCTGATGGCGGAAAAAGGCGTTACCTGGGAGGATATTACCACGGAGCTGGCAAACAGATAAGAAAACAAGCCCTGAAAGCGTTTGATCCAAGAGCGCTTTCAGGGCTGTTTTAAAATAAAGGTTAATTCACTGCTGTTTTCTGATCGTCACGTATTGGCTTTAACAGCTTTCTGTCCAGACGGATGAAGAAAACAATACTGAAAGCCAGAGACACCAGCTCCGCGATAGGCCAGGCGTACCACACCATTGACAGGTCACCTGTCTGTGCCAGCAAATATGCCAGAGGGACCAGTACCACCAATTGTCTTAAGAAAGAGATCAGCATACTGCTGACGCCGCTGCCCAGTGCCTGGAAGAAAGAGGTGCAGACCACACAGATGCCCGCAAGCAGAAAGCTAAGGCTGATGGTGCGAAGAGCCGGAACGCCAATGGCGAGCATATCGTCGGATGCGCTGAACAGCTTCAGAAGCTGTGTGGGAATCATCTGCATCAAAAGGAATACACAGAACATAATACATTCCGCATAGATCATTCCCAGTTGGACGGTCTTTTTGATTCGTTCCGGCTTTCTTGCTCCGTAGTTGTAGGCCACAATCGGCACAATGCCGTTGTTCATGCCAAAGACCGGCATAAAGGCGAAGCTTTGCAGCTTAAAATAGACGCCGAACACAGCCACCGCGGTGGAGGAGAATACCACCAGGATATTGTTGATACAGAAAGTCATAATGGAACCAATGGCTACCATCAGTATTGAGGGAACACCGATGTAAAGAATATTGCCGATGGCTTTGATGTCCGGTTTAAACTCCTTTATATGGAGTTGAATCTCATCATTTACTCTGAAATTCAGGAACAGTGCCAGAATACCGGCCGCAATCTGTCCCAGCACGGTAGCGGCCGCCGCGCCTTTGATCCCCATGGCAGGGAAAGGGCCGATGCCAAAAATCAGTAAGGGGTCAAAGATGATGTTAAGGATGGCTCCCAGCCCCTGGGTAAACATGGTATAGATGGTCTTGCCTGTGGACTGCAGCAGACGCTCAAAGATCACTTCCGTGTAAATGCCGAAGCTGAAGCACAGAACAATAGAAAGATAATCTACTCCGTATTGTGTGATCGAGGTATCGGCTCCCTGCAGGGTAAATACCAGCCGGGTGGCTGTCAGTCCGAAGAGCAGAAAGATCAGATACCCGATGGCTTCCAGAAAAATGCCGTGCATGGCCATCTGGTTGGATGCCTTGAAATTTTTTTGCCCAGCTCTCTGGAAACCAGAGCGTTGGTACCTACGGCCAGACCGGTGGAAACGCCGATCATCAGATTTTGTACAGGGAAGGCCATGGAAACGGCAGTCAGCGCATCCTCACTGAGCCTTGCCACGAAAATACTGTCTACTACATTATAAAGCGCCTGCACCAGCATGGAGAGCATCATGGGCAGCGCCATGGTGATCAGCAGCCGGTTGACGGGCATAACGCCCATCTTATTCTCAGCGGGCGCAGCTGTCTCGTTATTCATTCTTCTTTTCCTCCGCTTTTTTCATATTTACATTTTTTTGCCAGAGGATATTCTATAGTAATAATAAATTCTTGTCAATATATGGTTTTTCTGGGATAATATAAAATATAAAGAAAAGCTGTTATTTTAATGAAGAAAGAGAGGGCGTTTACACAAAAATGGAAATTAAAAAAGTAACATTGATTGGTCTTGGGGCTATGGGTTCTTTTTTCGCACCCCGTCTGGCGGCCGGCCTTGGGCCGGGTGCATTCCGGGTGCTTGCACAGGGAGAGCGGAAAGAGCGGCTTATGAAACAGGGAGTTACCCTGAACGGAGTCAATTATAAATTTCCGGTGATTGAGCCGTCGCTTCAGGGCGAAGAGGCGGATCTGGTGATCATGGCGGTAAAGGACACGGGGCTGGATCAGGCCATACAGGATATTGGCAATCAAATTGGCCCTGACACCCAGATTCTGTGCGTGATGAACGGAATTGAAAGCGAGGAGAAGGTGGCGGCTGCCTATGGCTGGGAGCATGTACTCTATTCTTATATGAGAATATCCATCGTTATGGATAAAGGAATCGCGAATTTTAACCCGGATGGAGGCTCAGTGCATTTTGGAGAAAAGCAAAATACCACACTTTCTCCCCGTGTGCTGGCTGTGAAAGAGGTGTTTGATTCCTGTGGTATTCCTTATGAAATCGACGCCGACATGCTGAAAGGACTGTGGTTTAAGTTCATGTGCAATGTGGGTGAAAATATGACCTGCGCCCTGTTGGGAATTCCTTTCGGTGTGTTCCGCACAAACGAAGACGCCAATTTTATCCGCCGGGCCGCCATGCGGGAGGTGGCCGCAATCGCGCAGAAAAAAGGCATTAACATTGGTGAGGCGGAGATAGAAAGGCAGGAAAAAACCATCGTAAAGCTTCCGTTTGAAAACAAACCGTCCACGCTTCAGGATCTGGAGCGGGGTAAAAAAACAGAGGTGGCCATGTTTTCCGGAACGGTCATTCGATTGGGGGAGGAGCTTGGCGTGGATACCCCTGTCAACCGTGTACTGTATCACGGGATTCGGGTAAAAGAAACGGAGAATGAAAGACGGAATGGCAAATGAGCCGGATTTTGTTAAAATTAGGTATATTCTTTTTCACAGGGATATGTTATAATCTCTGGGTGTCTGGCAGATGAACAGTTGTCCGTTTGCCACGCACAAAAGTTACTGCTGTTTGCGGAATGACGTAAATGGATCATGGCCTTTTCAAGTTGCCTGACATAATATATTCCGCAGCATCTTTATGAGAGGAAGGGTAGGAAAAATGGAAAAATTTTTCAAACTCAAGGAAAACGGTACCACCGTCAGGACTGAGCTTCTGGCCGGTTTGACCACCTTTATGACCATGGCGTACATATTGGCGCTGAACCCCAATCTGCTGACAAACTTTGGGGCGGACGGCGGGACTCAGCTGTGGAATGCCGTGTTCCTGGCAACCTGTATTGCTTCAGCTATCGGTATGTTTTGTATGGCTTTTCTGGCCAATAAGCCGTTTGCGCTGGCGCCTGGTATGGGCTTAAACAGCTTTTTTGCTGTGGTGGTAGCCAATATTGTGTCACTGACCGGTATGACTTATCTGGAATCGTTTCAGGCGGCGCTGGGCATCATCCTGATTGAGGGCCTTGTATTCCTGGTATTATCCATTTTTAATATCAGGGAGCAGATTGTGGACGCTATTCCGCTGGGGGTGCGTCTTGGAATCTCCCCCGCAATTGGCCTGATGCTGATGAACATTGGTCTGGGTTCCAATGTGGGAGTATATTCCTCCGACGGAGGTCCGTTCTATGTGATGAGGGATTTCTTCGGCTCTCTGACACCGAGTCTGGCAAAGAGCACCATGGGCGACGCCTATCCCACAGTTGTTCTGACCACAGTGACCATGTTTATAGGATTGTTTGCCATTGTCATTCTGGCTCACCACAAGGTCAACGGCGCTGTGCTGCTGGGCATGCTCATCGCATGTGTGGTTTACTGGGTCGGAGAGGCGGTCTTTTTGGGAATCAATCCCTTTGCAAGTCTGTCAGGCGCGTCCTTTGTACCTGCTTTTGGAGACATGGCCGCAACGACCCTGTTTAAATTTAACTTTTCCGGTCTGTTGGAGATTGGCTGGTTTACCATGATCACACTGGTGATTACTTTCTGTATCATTGATATGTTTGATACCATTGGCACTCTGGTAGGTACCGCTTCCAAGGCCAATATGCTGGATCAGGACGGCAATATGCCGCAGATGAGAGAAGCCCTGACTTCCGATGCCGTGGGCACCATCGCCGGCGCCCTGACAGGTACTTCTACGGTGACGACCTTCGTTGAGTCTGCTTCCGGTGTGGAAGCCGGCGGCCGTACCGGCCTGACCGCGCTGACTACAGGCATTCTGTTCCTGGCCAGTATGTTTATCGCTCCGGTCGCAGCCATCATTCCGGCGGCAGCTACCTCGTCCGCGCTGATTTATGTGGGTATTCTGATGCTTGGCGGTCTGAAGAACATCAAGTTTGATGAGATGGATCAGCTGGTTCCTGTGGCGTTAATGATTATTGCAGTACCGATTTCCGGCTCCATCGGACATGGTATTGGTATTGGACTGATTGCCTATACTGTTATGAAGGTATTTACCGGCAAGGCAAAGGAAGTGTCGGTGCTGACGTATGTGATTTCAGCGATTTTCCTGATCAAGTTCTTTCTGGTTGTGTAAACAGCCTCACTGTTTATTATCTCTGATGAGCGGCGCCGCTTTGACAGTTTCAGAGCGGCGCTTTTGCAATATCATGGATAGATGTACAGGCTCACAGGAATATCAGGGAAGGAAATTTACTCTATGCTCAGTTATTATATCCTACAGCTTCGATCCTTTGTGTACGTTGTGCCGGCAATGCTGACAGCAATTATTTTTCATGAATGTGCTCACGGCTGGGTTTCTGACCGGCTCGGAGATCCAACACCACGCGCTTCGGGAAGACTAACCTTAAACCCGTTGAAGCATCTTGATTTTGTGGGAACGATTTGTCTGTTGTTCTTTCACATGGGCTGGGCGAAGCCTGTACCGATCAATCCGCAGTATTATCAAAATCGTAAAAAGGGGGTTATTCTTGTATCCCTGGCAGGCCCTGTGACAAATTTTATCCTGGCGTTTCTTTCTCTTTTGGTTTACGGATTGATTTTGATTTATGCTCCGGAGGCTTCCTCCCTGTGGAATACTCTGGAAGTGATTTTTTATTACTGTGTGGTTATCAACATCGGACTTGGCGTCTTCAATCTGATTCCCCTTCCTCCGCTTGACGGTTCGCATGTGCTTGAGGAGCTTTTTCCTGCTGTCAGGAATTTCTTTCAGCGCTTTCGGACATATGGAAGCCTGATCCTGCTTCTTTTACTTGTCTCAGGAGCTCTGAGCCGTCCTTTGTCATGGCTTGATGATGCTGTCCTGAATGGAATGTGGAGAATTGTATATCAAATTTTGATTCGGCTTCCCGTATTTTCAACGCATACTCTTTGATGCATTATCTTGAAATTGAATAATTCCATAAAAAATAAGGATGTGGCCTGGATTAGCCACATCCTTATTTATTCCAGCTTCAGATCGCCGTCCTTAATCCAGCCGATTTTCCTTAAAATGGCGCCAAACAGAAGGCTTAAAACAGCAGGCAGAATGAAACAGATCAAAATCATTCCCGTCCAGTCCCAGGCGGTGATGGAGTTTTTCGCCCCATTGGCAATATCATTTACCCAGCCGGTGTAAACGCCGATTTGTCCCACCAGTCCGCAGGTTCCCATGCCGGAAGAAATTGCGGGACCGGTC
>JAJQGR010000082.1 GCA_021200345.1 Lachnospiraceae bacterium
GCAAAATCACTGACAAAGCCTTCCTCTTCCAGCGCCAGTTCAAAGGCCGGGGTTGCGGCCAACGCCTGGCCTCCCTGAGAAACCTCCACAATACGATAAGTCTGTTCTTTCCCCTCCGCCATTTTCAGAGCCAGAAGCCCATACAGACCGTTTTCGCTGCTGTCCAGCCCGATAAAAGTGCTTCCGTTCTCCACAGTATTGCTCAGCAGCATAAACTGAGGAACCTGGTCAATCAGGCTTCCCCCCGACAGGCTCCTCAGGGCAGCTGCCGCCAGCAGCCAGAGACAGCAGAGTAGAATTGTCACTCTTCTTTTCATTTGTCTCTCCCTCCTTATCCTGTCAGTGTTTCTGTTCCAATTGTCTTAAATCCATTAAATAAAAGCCTGAGCCATGGAATATCCCCAAAGAGCAGCTGAGTAATCAGGGATGCCAGCACAATCACCACCAGAACCACACACAGATACAGTAAAATTCTGAAAACCAGATCCTGCCTGCGGATAAACCAGGCTTTGATCCGCTGAATTATGCCTTTCTTTTTTTCAGGCGCGGCCGCGATCCGTATGTCCTTGTACAACTCCGTAAAAGAGGAATAGCTTCTTCTGTCGATTTTCTTTTCCAGAAGCTGGTAGCTGAACGCCTTTCCGGAGGCCTTGGAGCTTAACAGCTTCCTCAGAATCTGCGCGCATTCCACCGCGCAGTCTCTCTCCGTTTTGGTAATATCCAGTTCCTTTAAGTCTGTCTGATATCCAAGATAAACGGAATGATCCTTGGAAAGATTCAGCTGTCCCTGCCTTAAAATCAGGTAAAGAAGCGGCCAGGGAAGGCCGGAGATCATACAGGCCATAATGACCTGCTCACAGATCGTCTCACACTCCGGCAGAGTGTAAAATCTCCCCGTGTAAAAGTCAGAAAGCGGTCTCTCCTGCTTATATTCAAATACCATGCAGAAGATACCCTGATCCGAAAAGCTGTGCACACATACATTCCTGTCTGATGTACCGGACAAACGAAACATCTCCAGACAGCGCTTTACAGTCTCATGATCTCTGACCGCCAGCACCGTATATAATGTTCCCGCAGCGGAATTTAAGTCACGGCAGACCAGAACGTCGTTGACTGTATTCGATTTTATGGTCCGGACGCATAAAAGTCTCATCAACTGCGACTGATAGATCATGTCTGCCAATCTCCTCCACTGTGATCCGCCAAACTGTTTCCGTTATTTTTCGGGATCCGTTCCTTCTTTCCTGACGATTGCGTAGGCGTAGGTACAGATTACCGGCATATCCACGCAGTAAACGCGGATTTCATAGACGCCCTCTTTGGACGGAGAGGTATATACACCGTCGGATGTGATCTCCCCGCTTCCCGGTTCCGTCATCTCATAAGCAATGCTGCAAGCTTCCATATTGTTGTAGCGCACATGGAAATAATGATTCTCCCGCACGCCCATCACCACCGTAGGCGTATCCACGGAAATGCTCTTTCCGCTGTAGCTTTCCACAAGCCCCAGGTCATTGCCCGCCGGGAAGCGGATTGCCACCCACCGGTAGGTCAGTGACAGATAGCTGACGTTTTCCAGAAGCTTTGCCGCCACAATAAAGCTGCCCTTGTCCGTCATGACCTTTACAGCCGTTTCCACATCCACCGCAGACGTCTGTTCCTTGTCAAACAGCTTTGGATTTCCATAAACCGTATTTCTGGAATTCATTCCCAGAGCCGGATCCTCAGCGATATATTCATATCCGATTTCCACATACACATTCCCCTTACCCAGGCCGTGCATGATCTCACCGGAGTAACGGATATCGCCTCTGCGGGCATTTTCTCCCAGAGGAATTTCCAGCACGCCGGAAGCGGCTTCAATGGCTCTTCCCTGCCAGGAGGACTGTCCGGATGCTTTGAGCCTGGCCGCACCGGGCGCCGCCGATTTATAGATATCCGCCTCCTTGGAAAAATATTCCAGATACCTGGTGCGCAGCCGGTCCTGAGCTGGGGCCTGTATGTAGCTCTTAACGCCCTTTTCCAGGATTTCCTCAATAATATATGCGTTCTGGGTTCTTGTCAGCTTCAGATCCGCCAGACAGACATAATCCTTGACGTCTCCCATGCTCTTCATCTCCAGGCTGATATGCCCGATCTCCTGGCTTACCAGATCCTGGGGCCTCATGTCCGTCAGCGATACTGTCAGAGCACAGCCGGAGGGAGTCTCTTCCTCTTCCCCGTCTATGGTGACCCGGGCCGCACCGCTCTCCACCACAATGCTGGTTTCCAGCACCGGCGTGTTCTGGGCATGCAGCCAGTATTCCCTGGTCACGCACTCCCCTTCGGCTAAAGACACATCTTTCATCCCGATCTTCAGCTCATGAGTGGCATCCGGCGTGAGGAAAACAGGCGTCTGCAGGATCGCCCGGTAGGTCAGCTTTTTATTTTCCGCGGAATTTTTTTCCGCGGAAAGCTCCAGCTTCACATTTCTGCCCCTGCAGACAGTTGCCGGCATGGTCAGCCTGACGGTAAAATCCTCATTTTCAAAAAGAACAATGCTGGTGAAGAACTCGCTCTCCATCTCATATTCCGCCGCGTCGTCCTCTTTATCCATCAAAAACAGGTCGTAGGATTCACTGATCCGGTTATATTCATAATCCTGTTCCCCGTCCTTTTCTCCCTGGTTTGGCGTATAAACCGTATGAACCGGATCCTCCCGGTAGCGAAGGCACAGACACGCTTCATCCGTCTTCAGGGTATCAAAGCCTTCAATGGCGGACAGCCGTTTTACCACAGAGGACTCCACCACGATCTCCCGTCCCAATCCGTCGATAGCCGCACCGCTCTCCACCAGAATGGAAAGATCATCCAGACTGAAAACACCGCAGCCACAGACGATACCGGCGCCGTACATCAGATTATTGATAAATCTGCGCTTATTATTAAAATAAGTCTGCTCCGCCCAAAAATCCGAGGATGTGAGCATTTTCCCGGAATAATAACGGTTTCTTTCAAATGGATACAGCTTTGTATTCTTCATAATGTGATCGTCCTCCCGCGATTCTCTTTGCTATTTGTTTTATTGGCCCACAGCCTTTTCTTTTGTCGGCATGCTCCCAGCAGCGCATGAGGGGCAATGGGCTCAAAAAAGCGGCAGGAACCGCAGTCATTGCAGCGCTGCGGCTCATCCCATTCTCCAAATGGGCAGGCGTCTTCAACGGAATGCATGATCGGACAGCCCTCCGTCGTCCAGGCCGGATCCTCATTAAAATTCCGATATTCCTCGATATACATCTGCGCCAGCTCATCATAAAACATGGGAATGTCCAGTATCGCTCCCTCAAATTCATAATGTCTGGATTTCTTTTCCATTTGCCATTCCCCCACCGTTCAAATCATTGATTCTTCCACGAATTTTCACTGGCCCCGCGCCGGATTTCCCTTAACATTGACAATTATAACATCCCGTTTTTCATTTGAACCCACCCAAAATCAGTCAAAAAAAGGTGGGGAACATTTGTTCGCCTTTCAGAAAATAAAAAAAGCCCTGCATCGTTCAAACGATACAGGGTATGCGCGCGGACTGCCAGACATTCAGCGCAGCATATATTTTTTTAGATCACTCTTTTTTTCGATTCCAAGCTTTCCGATCACCGCTCCCATATGAAACTTCACCGTGTTGACCGAAATTCCCATGTGGCTGGCGATCTCCTGATATGTCCAGCCTCTGGCTGTCAGCATGGCAATGGCAAATTCCGTTGTGGTCAGATTATTTGCCACATCATCACCGGTATCCGGATTGTGAACCTTGCGCCAGCCGCTGGAAAAGCTGTATGTAATGCCGATGATCCGTTTGAAATCCTCCGGCCAGTTCTTTTTCAGGGTGGCTTCCAGGACGCCGCCCAAAAGCCCGTGATGCTCGCCGAATGCCTCAATCAGACCGTCAGGCCGGGCTACCTCCCAGGCCAAAAGCATCTGCTCTTTCGCTTCCTCTGATTTTTTCAGACTCATATAATCCATGACCATTACCAGTCTGAGATAGATCGTGGGAATGGGGTACAGCTCCGGCTCAAAAGCCAGCGCAGTCTGGGCGATTCCGATGCTCCTGCCGTAGTCTCCCTGAAGATAAGCGTAATGCGCCATCACGTAGCTGTAAAAGAAACGAAGACCGGACGGCAGCAAATTCATGAGCTCCGGATCACAGGCCAGCTCCTCTTTCATCGGCATATGAAGCAGCACCGCCGATGTGACGGAAACAAAGGAACACATTGCCTTCAGCTCCGGCAGCTCATTCTCCTCCCCATTGATCTTTTCAAAGGTCCTTTTCACCTCAGTCAGCGCATGGCGCGCCAGATGAATATTATCCGTGGCAAGATTGGCAAAAGCGTAAACAAGACAGGCTGACAGGCGCATGCCCGTATCCCTGCTTGCCAGATATGGCTCCATCTCTCTGGCCACTTCCTCCGGCCGGCCGCTGAAATAATAATACTCTCCCATGGCAATTTCGCGTCTGTTTATATCCTCCATGGCCTGAACGGTCTTAAGGCAGCTGCCCGGAAGGAAGGCGCTGTTAATCAATGGCAATAGTATATGGCTCTCCGTTTCCGACGCCCCGCCTGAATGAGAATCCGGCTCTTTTGTATTTGCTGTTTCCCGCATATCCTCTGTTTTCATAAAAGCTGCTCCGATCTATTGTAAAAACATATATGAAAAATTCACATCCATCGATTATTTTACGCCTTTCGCTTTCAGTATGCAAGAAAATTATTTCAGGTTTTCAATCCCTGTCTTCCTGTAATACCTGTGCTCTGCCCATTGCAGAATCTGATACATGAGCATGGCCAGAATACACAGCAGCAGAATCGATGTGATCACCATATCCAGCTGGAAGACCTGCGTGCCATAGATGATCAGATACCCCAGACCCACTCTGCCGGCAAAGAACTCGCCGATGACCACGCCCACCAGCGCCAATCCGATATTAACCTTCATCACGCTGAAAATGTTGGGGATTCCGGAGGGAAGTACCACTTTGGTCAGCACATCCCGCTTCCTGCCGCCAAGGCAGCGCACCAGCAGGATCTTTTCCTCATCCGTCTCCCTGAAACCGCTGTAGAGACTGATGATGCTGCCAAAAAGCGCCACAGAGACTCCGGCCGCAATGATGGCCTTCGCACCAGTGCCGATCCAGACAATGATCAGGGGGGCCAGCGCGGATTTTGGCAGGGAATTGAGCACCACTAAAAAGGGCTCCAGAATCCGGCTCAGGAAATCGCTCCACCACAGCAGAATCGCCGCTGCCAGGGACAGGGCAATGATCAGCGCAAAGCTGAAAAGCACCTCCCCGATGCTGGCCGCCAGATGGACGCCAAGAGTATTGTTCTCCAGCAATTCCATAAAGCACTCCGCTATGATCGAAGGGCTGGAGAAGAAAAAGCTGTCAATCAGTCCTGTTTTCGCCGCAATCTCCCACAAAAAGAGAAAAGCGGCCAGAATGAGCAGTCGCAGGGCTGTGATCTGATGATGTTTTTTGTGGTGCTCAAGTACGTAACGTTCCTGATCAGACATCTTGGCCCGCGACTTGTGAATTTTTTTCATTGTCAGTCTCCTCCTTTAAATCCTCCCACAGCATATTAAAATAACCGTTAAATTCCGGCGCATTTCTTGCGGACAGCAGATCGTCCCCGCTTTTCGTCAGATGAACCGTCACATCCCTGATCAGATGGGCCGGACGAGAGCTGAGCACCAGCACTCTGTCGCCAAGACTGATGGCTTCCTGCAAATCATGTGTGATCAAAATTGCTGTTTTTTCCTGTTCCCGGATGATGTGGGTAATTTCGTCAGACACCCGAAGCCTGGTCTGAAAGTCCAGGGCGCTGAAAGGCTCATCTAAAAGCAGCAGCTCCGGATTCATGATCAGGGTTCTGATCAGCGCTGCCCGCTGTCTCATACCGCCGGATAACTCCTGAGGTTTTTTATCCTTAAACTCCCAGAGCCCATATTCTTTTAAAAGTTCTGTAAGTCGAGTTTTCGTATTATCATCCAAAGTTTTCTGAAGCTCCGGCCCCAGAAGACAGTTCTGCCAGATGGTTCTCCAGTAGAACAGATGATCCTTCTGCAGCATATAACCAATGATAGGTTTTTTATCAGAATCGTAACGGATTTCACCCTCCTGCGGACTTAATACTCCTGCAGTCAGTGAGAGAATCGTGGACTTTCCGCACCCGGAAGGACCCACCATACTCACAAAGCTTTTGGGCTCCACCCGGAAGCATAAGCGGCTTACCGCCCGGGTTTCGCCCTGAAGAGAATGATAAGCGAAGGAAACGTTGTCAAAGGTGATCATGCCTGCCCCGGTAAATTTCTTTCTTTATTATGGTATGCCCGGGACAGGCCGAGTGGGAATCTTTTTGCTTCCATGAAAAATCCCCCGGATGTTTCCGGAGGATTTCTGATGACTATGATATCTGTTTATCTGATTCTCAGGCTCACCACCGCGCAGGCCGGAATGGTAAATTTCAGGCCCTGCTCCATGACAGTGACTCCGTCAAAGCTTTGTTCCGCCACTCTGTCAGGCTCCTCAAAGGTGTTTAAGGCGTCCTTCTCCTCCGTCAGGATGTAAGCGTCCACTGACGCGGGCGTAAGCTTTTCAAAAGTTACCTCCACCGGATACGCTTTCTTCAGAGAAAGGTTGGCCACTGTCAGTGTCAGCACGCCGTCCTGGTCCAGGGAAACAGACTGCTGAAGGGTGGGCACTTCGTACATGGCTCCGCCCTCGGATTCCACCGCTTCCATTCTGCTCTCCACAAGATCCGCGTCCTGGTGGCTGCGATACATGTGGAACACATGATAAGTAGGGGTGCGCAGCATCTTTTCCTTGTCCGTCAGAATCATGGACTGAAGCACATTCACCATCTGGGCGATACAGGCCAGCTTTACCCGGTCAGAATGCTGATTGAAAATGTTCAGGGTCACCGCCGCTACCAGGGCGTCTCTCATGGTATTCTGCTGATAGAGAAAGCCCGGATTGGTGCCTGGCTCCACGTCGAACCAGGTGCCCCATTCATCCACCGCCAGGCCGATCTTTTTCTCCGGGTCGTAGCGGTCCATAATGGCGCCGTGCTTTTCCACCAGCTCTTCCATGTAAAGAGCCTTGTGCAGGGTGCAGTACCATTCCTCCTCGGAAAACTCTGTGGCACTTCCCTTGTGTTCCCAGGGTCCCGGAGTGGTATAGTAATGGAGACTTAAATAATCCATAAACCCGTGGAGGTGACAGGGACTGGGATTGAAGCAGGTGTCCAGCACCTTCTCGGTCCATTCATAATCATTCACATTGGGGCCGCAGGCCACCTTCTGAATGGGCGCGTTCTGGTCATAATTGCGCACGTATGTCTGGTATCTGCGGTACAGGTCGCCGTAGTAGGTGGGACGCATATTGCCGCCGCAGCCCCAGCTTTCATTGCCTACACCGAAAATATCCACCTTCCAGGGCTCCCTGTGTCCGTTGGCAGTGCGCAGATCCGCCATAGGAGAAACACCGTTGAAGGTCATGTACTCTACCCACTCGCTCATCTCCTGCACCGTGCCGCTGCCCACGTTGCCGTTGATATAGGTTTTGCAGCCCAGCTGGCGGCAAAGTTCAAAGTATTCGTGAGTGCCGAAGCTGTTGTCCTCCACCACGCCGCCCCAGTGGGTGTTGATCATCTTTTTTCTCCGGTCTTTGGGTCCCACGCCATCCTTCCAGTGATACTCGTCCGCAAAGCAGCCGCCGGGCCAGCGCAGCACGGGAACATGGATTTCCTTTAAGGCATTGACCACATCGGTGCGCATGCCGTTGACATTGGGAATATCAGAATCCTCGCCCACGTAAAGGCCCTCGTAGATGCAGCGGCCCAGGTGTTCGGAGAACTGGCCGTAAAGCTCGGGGTTGATGTGGCTTAACTGGTTGGTCTCGTTGATGTAGATTTTAGCCATAGGGGTCCTCCTATAATTCAAGTACCACCGTATCGTACGCATCCAATGTAACCGTCTGTACGCCCTGGGTTGTGGGAATGCTGGTTGTCTGTTCTGTATCGCTGTTGTTGATCACCACCAGCTTGCGGCTGCCGGGATAGTAGGCGCACTCACAGTTTAAGTTATCGGTCATGTAATCTCCGGTCAGGCCCTCGCCGCCAGCGTAACGGATCAGCTGGTAGAGCATGCGGGTATTGGCCAGGTTGACCTGGAAGGAGGAAAGATAAATGCCCTTGCCCTTGCCGAAATCGTGCATGGTAATCAGCGGATCGCTGCCGTCCGCCAGCAGCACCTTTGTGTCTCCGTCTGTCAGGAAACGGTGCTCCTTTTTCTCCACAGAAGCGCCCTCGGGTAGGATTCCCTCCGGATCCGCCGCCGTAAAGTTCCACTTGCCGTGGCAGACCTTCGCCCCGGTATCTTCATCCACGCCCAGCACATGGGACATGCGGAAATAATTATCATAACCGGGTACTGCGGATGGTTCATTGACGCCGATCAAGGTGCCGCCCTCATAGACCCATCTGGTCAGGGCTGTCACCAGCGCATCATCCGCCCAGGCGTCGCCGCCGCTCCAGGCGCTGCCCGCGTAACCGGCATTGATGACCACGTCCACGTCCTTCAGAGCGCCGTTTTTCACATCCTCAAAGCTGAGGAAGCTGACGTCCACAGGAAGTCCGGACAGGGCTTCATTGATATGGATCAGGTCATGCATATAGGTCTCGTGGAAGTGCCCGGATAAGGTCCAGGAGCGCAGCTTTCCCCAGCTGTGCAGCACCGCCACCCTGGTCTTGATTGTGTATGGCCTGCCCTGCTCGTGGAAGGTCCTGATCAGGCGGAACTCATCCGCCACCTTCTCGATGTAATCATTGAAATCCGGGAAAGGCAGGGTCAGAGACAGATACCCTCCCAGACCGATCCGGTCGATTTTCACCCGTAACAGCGCCCGGCGTACGTTATTCCAGTACTTCTTGGCGTCCAGAGTGGGATTGCCGCCCTCCATGAAGGTGGGAGCTCCGCCCAGGCCAGTGGGGAACAGGTAGGGATGCAGTCTCAGCTCATGAGTGGGCACATCCACTCCGGCGCACAGACGGGCCTCATAGCCGGAAAACACGCACTTAATCAGGCCGTCAAAGCCAAACTCTTTAAAACGGCCGTTATAGGGCTCCACGCCCACCCAGCTGTCATCATAAAATACATAGGCCTTTTTGCCG
>JAJQGR010000045.1 GCA_021200345.1 Lachnospiraceae bacterium
TTTCCCTACAATATTAGTGAAACGGCAGCCATTCATGGCAACCCGAATTTCCTGCTCTCCTTTCTGCCCGTCTGTGTACCATACAAAGCCGTAATTGTCAAAAACAAAACGGAATTTGGTGATCGCAGCTCCCTCGGTGCCGGCCATAAAGTTGAAGATTTCCGCGCTCAGTCTGCCTTCTTGCACCGTGTATTCTTTCCCATTCACTTTGGCGGCCATGGGACTGGAAGGGCAATAAACCGGGTTTGGCAGGTTTAAGTGTTTCATCCGTGTGGTCAGGCATTCCGCTTCCGCCGGATTTTCCTCCAGCTCCTCCTCCTTGACTTTTGCAAGGAAATCCCAGGTAATATTCAGGGTACTCTGGGCCCAGTGGGCACCCACCGCCGTCTCATTGATGGCAATCAGCATATCCTGCTTGGGGCAGACAATGGTGAACTGTCCCATGGCGCCGTCAGCACGATAAACCCCCTGGGGCTGGCACATCCAGATCTGGAAGCCATATCCAAGGAAATTATCGCTGGCTTCCGGATTGTTGATGGATTCCGTGGCGGAATCATTCTGGTTGGTGACAGCCAGGCGAACATAATCTTCCGCCAGAATGCGCTCCCCTTCCCATACGCCGCCGTCAGCATACAGCTTCATCAGACGAAGATTGTCCTCCGTGGTGGCAAACATTCCCCCGCCGCCGATCTCCATCCCGTCAGGCATACAATACCAGCGGACGTTGTCCGGGTCAATGCCAATCTTTACAAACAAACGCTTGGTTAAGTATTCGTGAAGCCCCTCCCCTGTCTTTTTGCGCACAATGGCACCCAGCATGGAGGACCCGGTGGAATTGTACATATAAGTAGTTCCCGGTTTATGATTGACCGGAGTATGGAGGAAGTCACGAATCCAGTCTTTACTTGGTCCGGGCATCGTATCCATGCCGCAGCCCATGCACAACACATCCCGCACAGTCAAAAGCTTCAGGTTCTCGCTGGGATTTTCGGGAGATTCCTCCGGGAAAATATCAATCAGCCTTTCGTCCAGCTTTAAGATTCCCTCTGTATAAGCAATACCCACAGCCGTCGCTGCGTAGGTCTTGGTATGGGACTGCAGTCCATGGCGCAGATTGGGGCCAAAGGGCTGCCACCATCCTTCCGCGCAGACCTTGCCGTGACGCATGATCATCAGGCCATGCATTTCCGTGTTGCTCTTTTCCAGCGCGTCAATATATTCCATAATCGCCTGGCTGTGGATTCCCACCGCCTCAGGGCTTGTACGTTCAAATTCTTTTCTCATTTTTTTCACGACTCCTTGTGTCAATCATTTGGGTTTTTTCATCGTTATATCGTGTTTTCCTGATTCAGGCGGCGGCCAAAAGATCAGCCTTTCACACCGCCCACTACCATTCCTTTCACCAGCTGTTTCTGAATAAACGGATAAACCAGTAAAATGGGGATAATGGCCACAATGGCAATGGCCATACGGGCGCTCTCTGTGGGCATGGACCTGAGCGCCAGCGCCGCGGATTCCACCACATTGTTGCTGGACTTCAGATAGGCGATGTTGTCCATCAGCCTCTTCAGATATACCTGAATTGTGTACAGTGAGGTATCTGTGATATAGTACAGTCCATTGGTCCAGTTATTCCAGTAGCCGATGGCCGCAAACAGACCGATGGTCGCCAGTACCGGCTTGGAGAGGGGAATCACAATCGTTGTGAAGACGCGCATGTCGCTGGCCCCGTCCAGGCCCGCCGCCTCAATGATGGAATAGGGGATATTGGCGCTGTAGTAATTGCGCACCATCAGCACATTCATGGCGCTCATCAGTCCGCCGGGAAGAATCAATGCCCAGATCGTGTTTTTGATGTGGAAGAATCTGGTCCATATAATATAGGTGGATGTCAGACCTCCGTTAAACATCACTGTAAAAAACACGATGAAAGCAAAAATATTGCGCTGTTTGAAATCCTTCCGGCTGAGAGGATAGGCAAATAATGACGTCAGGACCAGATTCCCTACGGTTCCCACCACTGTGGTAATAATAGTCAGCAGATAACAGCGGCCGATGGTCAGTCTTTTGGCCCAGAGGTACTCGTACGCGGCAAAGGAAACTTCTGTTGGCCAGAAACGATATCCATACTGTCCCAGCGAAGTTTCCGATGAAAGCGACACAGAAAGCATCAGCACAAAAGGAACAATACAGAAAATCACCAAAAGCAGCAGAACCACCAGTGAAAATCCCCGAAACGCCATCTCATCCCGAAACTTCGGAGCTGAACTTTTTTCTTCTAATTTACTCATCTCCCGCCTCCTCAGAATAGTGCGCTCTCGCTGTCAACAGCGCTGACAACGGCGTTGGATATCAGGACCAGTAAAAATCCCAGCACTGCCTGGAACACACTGGCTGCCGATGACATTCCAATGTTATTCATCTCCATCAGTGCCCGATATACATAGGTATCAATAGTCTGTGTGGTGCTGATCAGCATGCCCTGATTCAGGGTTACCTGATAGAAAAGGCCAAAATCAGAATTAAAAATCTTGCCAATGCTCATCAGCGTCATCAGAATCACCATGGATTTAATTAAAGGCAGTGTGATATATCGTATCTGTTTCAGTCTCCCCGCTCCGTCAATCTTGGCCGCCTCATACAGACCCTTATCAATACCGCCGATGCTGGCCATATAGATAATCGAGCTCTGTCCGGAAACCTGCCAGAAATGCACGATGGTCAGAATGATCGGCCAGTACTGAGGGCTGGCGTACCAGTTGATGCCATTGCCGTCCAGCAGCACCGTGTTGATAAAACCGTTGTTATTGCTTAAGAAAGCGTAAACCAGATAGGACAGAATGACCGCTGAAATCATCGACGGAAAGCAGATGATGGGTTGAATCGCCTTTGCCACCGGCATGGAGGCGATTTCATTCATCAGCAGGGCGATAAATACCGCAATGATCGTTCCCAGAATCAGCCAGGCGATATTGTATCCCAGGGTATTGCGGATCATAATCCAGGCGTCCTTGGTTTTGAAAAGAAACTCAAAATTGTCAAACCCGCACCAGGGACTCTTAAAGATTCCCACAGAAAAGTCGATTTTTTTGAAAGCGAACAGAATACCGAACAGCGGAAGATAATTATTGCAGACAAGATAAATCAGTCCCGGCAACATCATCATATACAGGGGAATCAGCCTTTTGATCCGGGCTTTCTTCTTACTTTTTTTGCGCTGCCTGAGCAGGTCGTCGTAGGGGTTCTCTCTTACAACTTCCCTGCTGGCGCCAATATCCGCCATAAGAACCTCCTCCTTTGCTTTATTTTTGTTGATTTCCTATAACAAATGCAGGCCCGAAGGCCTGCATTTTCAGGCAAGTTCTGTCTTATTTGTACTCAGCCACCCAGGCATCCGCCTGCGCCTGATATTCATCAATGATATCCTGAATACCCGCGGCCTCCAGCGCCTCAAGGAACTGGGGCAGATACACATCCGGATCCACATCGCCGTAACGAAGAGCCGAGTCATACTGGGAAACCACGTTGGAAACCGCCGCCACCTGCGTGGACACATTGTCCGAGCTGGGGGTAAAGCCAAACAGCGGAGCCACATAAGCTTCATCGATCAGTTCTTTCATGAACACCTTATCCTCCTCAGAGGTGTTGCCGTCAAAGCCGTAAAGCAGGAACTGATTGCCGAAAGCGCCGCAACTGTAAAGTGCCGTATAGGGAACACTATCCAGGCCAAGACCATCCGGATACTGGATAGAGGTCTGATCCTCATTCCACTCCCAGGAAATTCCCTCAAGGCCATAAATCAGTGTGCTCATCACATACTCATCGGTCCAGATCAGATTCAGCACCTGAGCGGCCTCAGAGGGATTCTCAGAGGTATAAGCGATACCGTAGGTCAGCGTGTTGCTGGTCAGCGACGTCTGAGCAATACTGATTGCCTTGAAAGTACCTCCATAGGTATTGTTCGTGTTGTACATTTCTTCGATGGTTTCCACGCTGTAGGCATGACCCATAATTACGCCCTTGCTGTAGCCGGAAAGACTCAGCGCGTCATGGGACAGGGTCTGGGCGCTTCCCTCCGGATCTACGTATCCGTTCTGGCGCCACTCATAGGTTTTTTCGCAGGCATTCTTATACGCTTCTGTGCTGTAGAGAGATACCAACTCCGTGCTGTCTCCCACGGTAGCCAGATATGTGCCCACTGCAGCGGTATGATCTTCCTCGCTGAAAAGGGCAAGCAGCGTATTATATCCGTCTGTGGCCGGATACTCATCCGGATACAGCGCCTTGAACTGCGCAAAAATATCGTCCAGATCATTCACACTGCTGACACCACTCATGTCAATATCAGCAAAATATTCCTCATTGTAGATGTACTTGTAATCCAGAGAAAGGCCCTTGTAAGCCGGAATGCCGTAAACCGAACCGTCGATGGTGCCGCACAGACTCCAGTCGCCGATCACCTCCATGGTTTCCGCCAGCTCATCGTCAAGATACTCATCCAGATTGACCAGATAGCCATTGGTAACAGCTGTTGAAAGCGCTCCAGTGTAAATGATGTCCAGGACTTCCCCGCCTGCCAGCCGCAGGTTCATTGTGGTGGTATAATCGCTGAGCGCGGCCATCTCCATGTTAATATTGATATTGTAACCCAGTCCCTGGATATACTCCGAAAGGGCGTTCTCCACATCCGCCACGTCACTGTCGGCCGGAATGTTGTTCATGGTAGGCATTACGATGGTTACCGTTACAAGTTCCCCGCTGGTCGTTTCCTCCGCGGTACTTTCACCGGCGGAAGTGGAAGCAGAATCCTCGCTGGAACTGGTGCTGGAGCTTGTGCTTGAGCTGGAGCTTCCACACGCTGTCAGGGATAACAGCATCATGGCAGTCAACAGCATCGCAAGTGTCTTCTTCATTGTCATTTCCTCCTAATAGATTTGTTTTGCTCACCCTGAGCATGTGGTCATTTTACCATTTTATCTTATTTTTGCTTTCGGAAATATGGTGATTATTTATAAAAAAGTACACTTTACAAAAAGTAATCTTCAGGATGAACTCTCCTCTCCCAGGCTCCCATCCTCAAGCAGCTGCTTTACCATCAGAATGGCGTTATCCAGATTCTGAGCGTTGGCCGCCACTCCCACCAAAACATCATCGACGTAATAACCTGCAGTGTGCAGAAAGGACCCTTCCCGCAGCCAGATACCGCTTACGATTTCCTCTCCCGTTTCACTCTCACTGTAGTACAAAAAAGCCTCGTATTGTTCAAGAAGCTCCTCAGGAATAAACAGACTAAGGTCAATAAACGCCTGTTGACCGGCATAGGATTCAAACACCGCCTGATCCGCGGCAAACACATCCAGATCCCCGATTCCAAACAGTGCTGCCAGCACCTGGATGGTCTGCGCGTCAGAAGTAGAGCTGTCCTCATATCTCAGCGTATAATTTGCCTGAATGTCCACATGCTTCCCTTCCATATCCACTCCCGCCGCTGTCAGAAGCGGACTGAAAGGATCCTCCTGGGCTTCATTATTGGCGTTGATCAGCACCGCGTAAAAAGCCACATCCGCCGCTCTTAAGGTCATGGAAATACCGCAGATTCCCAGAATGAGCACCACCCCGGCGATCAGAATCGGCTGCTTATAATAGTCCCAGACAAACTGTCTCTTCTGCTTTCCATTCAGTCTGGTGAGGGTTTTCTTATCCCTGCGTATTTGTTCCGTCCATCTCATCAGAATCCGACCGCTCCTTTCTGTTGCGCCAGTCAATGGGCGCCATGCCGCAAAGTCTGCGGAAAACCGTAGAAAAATAGGAAATGTTGTCAAAGCCCACATCATTGGCGATTTTGGTCACTGGAAGATTTGTGGACAATAAAAGCCGTTTGGCCTCCTGCACGCGCAGGTTATTAATATACTCTCTCATGTTCATTCCCACTTCCGCGCTGAAGCGTTTGGACAAATAATTGGGAGTCACATAAACCGCGGCAGCCACACTGTTTCTGTCGATATTTTCCCGATAATGGATGCCTATATAGCGAATCGCCCGGCCCACCAGATTCTCCGCCGTGGAAAGCTCCTGAATATGAGACGTTACATAATCAAACTGATACATGGCAAATCTCATCATATCATACACGGAATGCTCCGCTTTCGCGTCCAGCAGGCGAAGCGTCTCCTCCTGAAGCAATGTCTTTTCAGAAATGCCATTATCCTCCAGATAGGCGCCGAAGCTGTCGGTCAGCGCCCTGTGCAGCATGGCCATGGCGTAATCACTGCCCTTGCGGACCACCGAAATTCTGTTGGCAACCGCGGATACTTCACCCAAATACCCGGCCTTATCCTTTCGTTTGATACAGTCAACGATCTTTTCCTTATCTAAGGCTGGAGCCACCTCATCCATCGTTTCCATGTCTGTCTCCCGGAACAGATATACCTTTCCCTGCTGCAGACGATGCTTATACAACCGGCGCTGAAGCTCCGGGTTTTCCTGCGGAAGCTCATACAACGGCAGCAGGCGTCCGATCAGACATACCGGCCGTAAAGACAGCTGGCTGCGGCAGACAGAGATCAGATGGTCGCTTCTCCGGATCAATTCCTGCTCTGCAGCCTCATCCGCCGGCAGCAATGCCGTGATGGTAATATAACGGGCGTCAAGATCCACAAGAGAATATCTGAAGTCTTCTCTCCGGGCAATCATTTCCTGGGTAAGAAGCTGAAACTGATGGATTACCTGCTCCTGTTCCTGTTCCCGGACGCTGTTCATGGCCTGGGTCAGATCCGCGCTGACAAGCACACAGCGAACCACAGAATCCGCCGTCCATACCAGATTTCTGCGGGCGATCGCCGTCACAATCTTTTCTTTGTCCTTTCCGTAAATTCCATCCCTCAGCCTCTGCAGGAAGCTGTTAATCAGCAGATCCTCCTCCCGCATTCTGGTCTCCTCACTGTCAATGCTGCCCTCCTGATGCTGCACCGCGGACACCATCCGGCGAAGGGTTCCCCACAGCTCTTCCAGTCTGACAGGCTTTGTCAGGTATTCCCTGGCCCCGTAGCGCAGAGCTTCTCTGGCATACTCAAAGCTCTCATGACAGCTTAAAAAAGTAAACTGCGCCCCATAATTCAGCTCGCTGACATATTTCAGCACCTGAATTCCATCACAGATCGGCATCCCGATATCGCACAGAATCAGCTCCGGGCGGTTCAGCTTAATCTGCTCTTTCGCCGCTTGCCCGTTGTAGGCAAACAGAACCTCTGTAATTCCAAATTGATCCGGATCCAGATTGGCTCTGATAAAATCAATCGTTGAAATGTCATCATCACAAATGATCAGTTTCATGTTCTTCCTCCGGTATCCAAATTTCTACATGCGCGCCGCCGGTGATCACATTGGAAAGACGCAGTAAATCATTCCGATGATAGGTCAGCTGCAGCGTCCGCTTTACATTGGTCAGCCCCAGATGCTCTTTTGCGAAAGGCACCTCTTTACTGTTTTGGGGGGAAAAGGCCTCCAGCACCTCCGATGGAAAGCCTTTCCCATTGTCCTCCACGATAATACGGCAGCCATACAGGGAACCCTCCTGACAGCGCTCACACTGAATCAAAAGCAAGAGGGGCTCATACAAACTCATAGCGTGTTTAAATGCGTTTTCCACCACCGTAAACAGCAAAAGATAGGGAATCTTACATTCGCCCGCATCCCGGGTGCAGCCAATATACTCCTCCACGCTGTTGGGAAAAGCAATTTTCTGCATGGCCAGATAGCTTTCAATCTGGGAAAGCTCCGCGGAGACAGAGGTAAACCGATTTCTGGTATCCAGCATATAACGGACATGTCTGGCCAGTTCCGACAGATACGACCGGATATCCTCCTCTCGATTCTGATATGTCATGTTGCTGACAGTATTAATCGCGTTCAGGAAAAAATGCGGCCTTAGCTGCGCCCGCAGCTGCCGAAGTTCATTCTGCTGCTCTCTCATCTGTCTCTCATAGGCGTCAATACGCATTTTCTGCAGATGATCCGCCATCTCATTAAAGCTGTCATAAAGGACAGCAAATTCACTGCTGTTGGCTTTTGCAGAAATGCGATAATTCTCATTTCCCGCGCTCAGCTCCTGATTGGCATTGAGCATAATGTTGGTGGGCTCAATGACCCATCCGCGGATTCCCAGAAGCAAAGCCACTGAAACCAACAGTCCCAGCAAAGCCAGCCAGACGGACAACACAAGCGGACTCCCGCTTTCCAGACTATCTTTGTCTACCATCAGATAAACCTGCATATGGCATTTTTCAAAATCCAGACCGGTGGACAGAGACGAGGATGGAATACCCCCCCCGGTTTGCTGAAGCTCTTCCAAAGATACGCTGTCCGATACCTCCGCCCCGTCGATCAGATAAATCTTCTCCTTTGAAACATAATAGCAGCTTAAATGATAGCCAACCGTTGTATAGTTTGCCAGAATATCATAGTCGGACAGCGCTGTAGCCGTACCCACAACATACTTGCCCAGCGAGATCAGTTTTACAAGATACAGCCTGTCGCCTATGTCCTCCAGCTGCCAGGTTTTATCCTGTAATCCGATAGAGACATTAAAATCCGTATCATAAAAATAATTCTTCAGGCTGATTGCTTCCTGGTTGCTTAATTGCCCTCCGGCGGAAAACAGGCGCAGAGAGTACTCTGTATCTACCACGTAAAAACAGGCAGCGTAATCACTGGCCAAAAGCTTGTCCTCCATGGTGTCCACTACCTTGCTCTTGGCTTCGTACTCCATCTGCGGCGTACCTGAACTGATTTCCGTATTGTTGTACAGTACCAGCACCAGCTCATATAAGTAATCGTACAGGGTATCCAGTCTGCTTTCCGTGGTTCCCTCCCAGGCACTTAAGATATTCATATTCTGCAGATAGATGTTTTCCCGTTTCTGCCTGTAATTGGAATAATTACGCCACACAAACAAAAAAAACTGCAGCGCGATCAGAAAGATCAGCAGAATCGCCAGAATTTTCTTCCACGACCAGGCGGCTTTTTTATTGATACAGGAAATAACCTTCATAAAATCTCCTTACCGCCGCTGATGCCGCCGGCGGACACAAAATCGAAAAAAACCGGTACTTTTATGATAGAAAGCAGGATTTTTATCAATTAAAATTTTCATAATCAGGTAATTTAAGAAGCAACCACTAAAATAT